>DATHWT010000063.1:0-5129 GCA_035460345.1 Methylophilus sp.
ATTCAAACTGAAGAGTTGATCGGCTTTTCCGGCGTTGTTTTGCGCGTTTTCCAGCATCTTCATTTGCATTTCAAAACCGCGTGCCAGGCTGATCATATTGACCATGGTTTCCACCACATTGACATTGCTGCTTTCCAGTGCGCCACCGGCAACGGTGACATTGGCGTCAGCAATGGCTGCCTGGCCATTAGCCGTGACAAATACCCCGTCGTCAGCACGCTTCATGCTGGCTGGTGGCGGGTTAGTCAATTTGATTCTGCCAATTATGGTAGTGGGGCTGGGATTGGTTAAATTGCTGACGGTTGAAATGGTGCCATCCTTGCCAATCGCAATCGCTGAATCCGGCGGGATGCTGATCGGGCCGCCGTCGCCCATCACGTTAAGGCCGGTTGAAGTTTGCAGCTGGCCATTTTCATTGATCTTCAATGCACCGTTACGCGTATAGCCTTCTGAACCATCTGCACGCTGTACCGCGATCCAGCCTTCGCCTGTGATGGCGACATCCAGGTCACGGCCGGTCTGCTGGATGGCACCGGATTTGTAGTCAGTGCCTACGGTCGCATCGACGACGAAAGCGCGGGTAGGCAAGCCATCGCCGAGTACCGGTACCGCCCTGAAACTGTCTACCTGTGCTTTAAAGCCGGTGGTGGTCGCGTTAGCCAGGTTATGGGCAGTCGTGGCCTGTTGTTCCAGAATATGTTTGGCCCCTGTCATTGCAGTGTAAATCAGGCGATCCATACCAGCTCCTTAGTCATTCAATAGTCAAGATTCAGCTTAAAGTCAGTGCGCTACTTATCTCAGGTTCACCAGGGTTTGCAATACCTGGTCCTGGGTCTTAATGGTTTGCGCGTTGGCCTGGTAAATGCGTTGTGCCGTGATCATGTTCACCAGTTCGCCAGTCAGGTCTACGTTGGAATCTTCAAGGGCTGAAGATTGCAATACACCCATGGTGCTGCTGCCTGGTGAACCAATCAGTTCAGCACCGGACTCGTTAGTGGCTTGCCATTGGTTGCCGCCCAGGGATTTCAATCCGTTCGGGTTGGCAAAGTTGGCCAGTACGACACGTCCCAGTTGCTTGGTTTCATTGTTGGTGTAACGGCCGAGGATGACGCCGTCATCGCCCACGCTAAAGCTGGCGATCCGGCCGGAAGTGTAACCATCCTGGGATTGTTTGTTCACGCTAAAAGTGGCACCGTATTGTGAGCTGTTGGAATAATCCATTGCCACAGTGACCGGGCCGGAACCTGTCGTTGGCGTGAAGGTGATGTTGCCAACAGTGGAGGTCGCAGTGTCATACACACCTGTGCCGGAGAAGTTCATTTGTGGCACAGGGTTCGGGGTAATATTAGTGCCATCGGCAGTGGTGTATAAATTCCAGCTATTCGACGCTGTTTTGACGAAATAGCTTTGGATATTATGTGCATTGCCAAGATCATCATAAACTTTAATGGCTGTGGCATTGGTATAGCTTAGCGGATCTTGCGGATCAAAAGGCCTGACCGTCTGGTCGATAATCGGGCTTTCGGAGTTCAGGTTAAATTGGCCGGTGATTTCTGTCGTCGTCACTGGTTTCAAGTCGCTGGTATCAATCTGCAGTTCGACCGGGGATGAGCCGTTCAGGCTATCCGCAGGGTTACCCATCAGGCGGTTGCCATCACTGGTCTGGATAAAACCATTTTTATCCAGCTGGAACTGGCCGTTACGGGTATAAGACACCGCACCGTTGTTGCTCAAACGGAAGAAACCGCCACCATTGATCGCAATATCCAGGGTGTTGTTGGTTGCAGTGATGTTACCTTGCGTAAATTGCTGCGCCACATTGGCCAGCTTGGTACCAATACCGATTTGTGCTGCGCCACTGCCAATCAGTGACGCTGCAAACATGTCTGAAAACTCGGCACGTGACTGTTTGAAGCCGACGGTGTTGGCATTAGATACGTTGTTGCCAATGACTTCCAATTGTTTGGAGGCTGCGTTTAAGCCACTTAGACCTTGTTGAAAACTCATGATGTGATCTCCTGGAGAAAGACTGGATGCTGCAAATAAAATTAAATAAAACTGGTTAGAAAATCTCTACGACGTCGGACACTGCGACTGCCGAGTTATTACTCAGGTTAAGCTTGATGCCGCTGGTGCTGTTGGACACACTTTGTACCTGCGCCAGGCTGAGTGCCGAGCTGGTAGTGACTGCGTCGCCGATTTTGGCCGTGATTTCGTAGGTGTAGTCGCCGCTTGGTGCAACGGTGCCGTCGGTTGCTTTGCCATCCCAGCTCAGGGCATTGACGCCAGTATCCTGTTTACCGAAGCTGAGTGTGCGCACGACCTGGCCTGCGCCATCTTTAATATTGACTGAAACCGAGTCTGCCCCGTTAGGCACATTCACCCCAAAGTAGCCGCCTTTGTCGGTATGGCTCAAGCTATTGCCTGACACCAGTACGCTGTGGCCTATCATGCTGGTGGCCTGGTAAGACTGGCCCAGCTGCACGCTGCTGATCAGGCTGCTCATGGTGTCATTCAGTTTGTTAATGCCTGTCACCGTGTTCAGTTGTGCCATCTGGCTGGTCACCTGCGCGTTATCCATAGGATTCAGCGGGTCCTGGTTTTTCATCTGCGTCACCAGCAGCGTCATGAAGCGGTCTTGTGCTTCATCGACAGTGCTGCCTTTGGAACTGCTTTTCTTGTTGACCGCATCAAGGATGTCCTGCGATACCTGGTTGTTTGTATTGACGGTTGTCATATTAAAGAATCCTTATAAAAGGTTATTGACCGATATTGAGTGTTTTAAGCAGCATGGATTTAGCCGCATTCATGGTTTCCACGTTGTTCTGGTAGGCGCGTGAAGCTGAAATCATGTTGACCATTTCTTCGGTGACATTCACGTTAGGCATGGTGAGGTAACCATCGCTGTTCGCCATCGGGTTTTTAGGGTCATAGACCATTTTGCCGGGCTTGGTATCTTCAATCACGCGGTCTACCTGTACCGTGCTGGTGTTACTGGCTGCATCCTGCACCGCTTTAAACACCACCTGTTTGGCCTGGTAAGGCTTGCCGTCCGAGCTGACCACGCTATCGGCGTTGGCCAGGTTACTGGCGACGGTGTTGAGGCGCAGCGACTGCGCACTCATGGCGGAGCCGGAAATCTTGAATACATTAAATAAAGACATATGCTTGCTCCTTTAACTTACTGGCCGGTGATCGCGGACAACATCTTCTTGATCTGGCCGGACATCATGGTCAGGCTGGCTTCATAACGGATGCCGTTATCTACATAGGCATTACGCTCAACATCCATATCTACCGTGTTGCCATCGACTGAGCCTTGCAGCACCGAGCGGAACAGCACATCGCCTGACGCCAGGTTGCCATTGCCAGCGGCCGCATTCATATGGCCGCTATTGGTTTGTTGTAAAAGGCCGGCAGGCTGTTGCGCAGGTTTTCCGCCTGTGCTTTGCTGCAATGCTGCCTGCATGGTGGATTTGAAGTCTATGTCGCGTGCTTTGTATTGCGGTGTATCGGCATTGGCGATATTCGAAGCAAGCAATTCCTGACGCTGATTGCGCACGCGCAGCGCCGTCTGGTGAAAACTCAGCGCGGCATCCAGTTTGTTGATCATCGTCTTTTCCTTTCCCGGGCATTCCCCGAAAGAAATCTCAAGGTACTTTTAAAGTTTTGCCATCTGCCGTCGTTAACCCTGATAAGCGGGCCTGCTTTCACGCACACATGACTTTTACTAGCTGTGCTTAGTGTACGCGGCGATCACAATTATGATTTCTGGATTAAGAGGGTGAAATACCCTTTATTTCATCAATGAGTTGACCCTCCCATGCGTAGAATGAGACTCCATGAAACCTCGTCTGCTTAACATTTTTGCTGCAGTGATCCCTGGACTGATCGGGCTTTTAGCCTGTGATGTGCAGGCTGCTGATCGTGTGCCAACCGCTGCGGTGGCCACTAATCAACGAGTGGTGACACCAGCTGCAAGTGATATGCATACACGTGTTTACCAGACTGTCATGCAGTACGTGCAAGGCCAGACGCAGGGCTATCCAGGTAAAGTGAATATTGAAATCCAGCCATTGGATAACCGTATCCGGATGGCGGAATGTGATTTGATGGAAGGCTTTACCGTGCAAGGGGCACGCCTGTGGGGGAAAACCCATATTGGTGTACGCTGTTTGCAGTCAGCGACCAAGCCATGGACGATATATGTACAGGCAGATGTGCAAGTATGGGGCGAATACGCGGTAACCGGGTTACCTGTCAGCCAGGGTTCACCGGTGCAGGCATCTGATATCGTGATGCAGACCGGCGATTTAACCAAATTACCGTCAGGCATTATTACTGATCTATCTATGCTTGAAGGTAAAAAAGCGTCATTGAATATGCCATTGGGCACTGTATTAAGACCTGAGCTGCTCAAAGCGATGCCAGTGATCATGCAGGGCCAGATGGTGCAATTAAACAGCCGTGGTGAAGGATTTGTGATCTCGGCAGATGGCACCGCCATGCAAACCGCGAATGTCGGCCAGGTGGTGGATGTGAAAGTCAGCAGCGGCCAGGTGATCAAAGGCGTGGCGCAAGCCTCCGGAAAAGTGGATGTACGTTTTTAGATTGTTTTAGAGTCAAAAAATGCTTATTGATCATAAACTTGAGATAAAAAGTATATTAAGCACTAAAGTTCGCTTAAACTATGTCGTTAGTACTGTTAACAATTGAGGGTTTAGTGGCCCTTACATCCAGACAAACAGAGACAGAGGTACGGCATGAATATTTCAGACTCCATTAAAAAACTTGGTACCGTTGATAAACCGGTACTGGATAAAAGCACCAACAGCAAAAGCAGTGAAAAGGCGACTGGTTCTTCTGGCAACGCAACGTCAGATAATGTGACCTTGTCAGCAGCTTCGGTACAGTTGCAAACACTGGAAGCCGGTCTGGCGAATGGTGAAGTCTTTGACACGAATAAAGTGGAAGAGATTAAAGCAGCGATTGCACGTGGTGATTTCTCGGTAGACACTGCCAAAGTGGCGGATGGTTTGCTGCAAACCGTAAAAGATTTGATACAACCGAATAAAGGATGACGTTATGAGTACTGCAAATCGCACTTCAGTTCCGGCCATTAGTTTTGA
>DATHWT010000064.1:0-6606 GCA_035460345.1 Methylophilus sp.
TTACCGTGGAGGTGGCCGCTCCAGTGCACGTGAAACGGCGGTGCGTGTAGCCGCTGGCGCTATTGCCAAAAAATGGCTGCAACAAAAATTCGGTGTGCAGATTCGTGGCTATTTGAGCCAGCTGGGTGAAATTGAAGTGCCATTTGTCAACTGGGATGCCATCTCCCAGGAGGGCAATCCGTTTTTCTCACCCAACCTGCAAATCCTGCCGCAACTGGAAGCCTATATGGACCAGATCCGCAGTGAGCGTGATTCAGTCGGCGCAAGGATCACAGTGGTTGCGCAGCAGATTCCGGTAGGGTTGGGCGAGCCGATTTTTGACCGGCTGGATGCAGATATTGCACATGCAATGATGAGTATCAATGCAGTCAAAGGCGTAGAGATAGGCGCGGGTTTCAAGTCGATTGCGCAGCGTGGCAGTGAGCATTCTGACGAGCTCACCCCAGAAGGTTTCGCGTCTAATCATGCCGGTGGCGTGTTGGGAGGTATTTCCAGCGGCCAGGATATCGTGGTGAATGTGGCCTTTAAACCCACATCTAGCATTCCGCAGGAACGACATTCAGTCAATCATGCTGGTGAGCCGGTGATGATGCAAACAACGGGCAGACATGACCCCTGTGTTGGTATTCGGGCGACGCCGATTGTAGAAGCCATGTTGGCGCTGGTGTTAATCGATCACGCCTTGCGTCATCGTGGTCAGAATGCCGATGTGCACTCTACAGTTCCTGTTTTGTAAGCGGTGATTTCTCATCTACGCGGCTTGTGTCTGCAAAACGCGCAAGCCGATCACCGTCATTCTTTTAACGCGAGTATTTATGAGTCACGCTTTACACTTTAATCTTTCGCGTTTCTATTTCATTTATTACTTTTTCGTTGGTGCTTTTGTCCCTTACTGGGGCTTGTACCTCAGCTCGGAATCTTTTTCACCGGCTGATATTGGCATACTCATGTCTCTGTTCCAAGTCAGCCGTATCATCGCACCTAACTTATGGGGCTGGCTGGCTGATCACACCAGGCAAAGAGTGCGCTGGATCCGGACCACTGCATTTTTAGGTTTGTTTGGTTTCGCCGCGATTTTCTGGGCACATGACTTTATGACCATGTTTGTGGTCATGGCGGCCTTAAGTATGTTTACCAGTTCTACCTTACCACTATCCGAATCTCTGTTATTAGCACATCTGGCGAGCACCAACGGCCATTACAGTAAAATCCGCCTATGGGGATCATGGGGCTTCATTGTAGCGTCTATCCTGCTGGGTTATTTAACCGACTGGTTTGGTATTAAAAGCCTGCTCTGGTTTATCCTGATTGTGCAGTGCGTGCTGTTTGGATTAACCTGGAAACTCCCTGAAGCACACGTGCCGCCGCATGAAAATGACAGTTTTTCTGTGTGGAAAATACTGAAGCAACCGGCGGTGATCTCCTTGCTGGTAGGCTGCGCGATGATGGTGACTGCGCATGGCCTGATGTACAATTTTTATTCTATCTACCTGGCTGAACATGGCTATAGCAAAGGAATGATAGGCTGGTTGTGGGCGCTGGGCGTGATTTGCGAAATTGGCATTTTTATGAAAATGCCCTGGATTATGATGCGTTTCAAACTCAAAACTATACTGGTCGCCAGTTTGCTGATCGGTGTGATCCGTTTTTCCATGATGGGACTGGTCCCTGACAATCTTCTACTATTGTTACTTGCACAGACCATGCATGCATTCACCTTTGGCAGCTTTCATGCCGCCGCGGTTGAAGTGATCACACAATATTTTACCGGGCGCCATCAGGCCAAAGGCCAGGCTATTTATAACAGCGTCGCTTATGGCATAGGCGGTGCCTTGGGCGGCTTGCTGGGCGGGTTCGCGTTGCAGTATTTGGGTGGCCAGCTCACTTTTACCTTGGCCGCTTTATTCCCGTTGTTGGGCGCAATTATTGTTGCCGTCGGTCTGCATTTGTCACAACCCTACGCCCGTAGCGGCATGTTCAGTCACTAGCTAGACGCAGAAATAAAAACAGCCCGCATGCGGGCTTTTTTTTATTACTGAATCTAAGAATTAAGTATTAGCTGATACGTTTATCACGCTCAATCAGTGCATATGCGCTGTGGTTGTGGATGCTCTCAAAATTCTCCGACTCCACTACATATTTCACGATGCGTTTTTCTTCGTTCAATTGCGCAGCCACATCACGCACCATGTCTTCGACAAATTTCGGATTGTCATAAGCACGCTCAGTCACGAACTTTTCATCCGGACGCTTGAGCAAGCCATACAATTGGCAAGAAGCCTGGTCTTCAATCAGGGTGATCAAGTCTTCCAGCCACATAAACTCATTCAGCAGTGCAGTCACGGTGACATGCGAACGCTGGTTATGCGCGCCGTAGTTTGAGATCTGCTTGCTGCATGGGCACAGGCTGGTCACCGGCACCATGACCTGTACCGTGATTTCGAATTGGCCGTTCTTGATTTCGCCAATAAACGTCACTTCATAATCCAGCAGGCTTTTCACGCCAGACACGGGTGCGGCCTTATTGATGAAGTATGGGAAACGCATTTCCACATAGCCGGATTCCGCTTCAAGACGCTCCACCATTTGACGTAAAATCGTTTCAAACGAGTCAATCGAGATGGCGCTTTCATTGGTGTTGAGAATCTCAACAAAGCGCGACATGTGCGTGCCTTTGAAATTGTGCGGCAAATGCACATACATATCAAATACCGCCACGGTATGCTGCTCACCGCCGGTTTTATCTTTGACAATGACCGGGTGACGGATAGATTTGATACCGACTTTGTTGATGTCCAGTCGGCGCACATCAGGAGTATTCTGTACGTCTTCAATCACTGCAGGGATTACGGGTTGATTCATCAGGGTTCCAAAGCGGGAGTAGCCCGCGATTTGATAAATGGTTGAATATACTACTCAGCTATTAATTTCTCAATAGCTGAACAAATACCGGATTTGTCTAGACCGCATTCGGCCAGCATAGTTTCATGAGAGCCATGCTCGATAAAACGGTCAGGTAGCCCCAGGCAAACAATGGGTTTCACAATCTGATGCGATTGCAGGCATTCCATCACTGCCGCACCCGCTCCGCCCATGATCGCGTTTTCCTCTATAGTCACTATATAGTCATGACTGCGGGATATTTCAAGTACCATGGCTGCGTCTAATGGTTTGATAAAACGCATATTGACGACAGTCGCATCGATGGATTCCGCTGCCTGCAAGGCGGGTTGTACCATGCTGCCAAATGCAAGGATAGCGATTTTCTTGCCTGGGCGGATTAATTTCGCTTTACCTATTTCCAACGTTTCCAGCGTCGCAGACGTTGTAGCGCCTATGCCACTGCCGCGCGGGTAACGCACAGCCGCCAGGCCTTTGTGCCGGTAGCCGGTGGTGAGCATCTGGCGGCATTCATTTTCATCGCTGGGCGCCATAATCACAATGTTGGGGATACAGCGCAAGAAACTCAGATCAAAGCTCCCGGCATGGGTAGGGCCATCGGCACCGACCAGCCCGGCGCGGTCAACCGCGAGCAACACATCCAGATCCTGCAGGGCGATATCGTGAATGAGCTGGTCATACGCACGCTGCAGGAAAGTTGAGTAAATGGCAACTACCGGTTTCAAGCCGTCACAGGCCATGCCCGCAGCAAAAGTGAGCGCATGCTGCTCAGCTATACCCACGTCAAAGTAACGTTGTGGATAGGCTTCAGCAAAACGGTTGAGCCCAGAGCCATCACACATGGCCGGTGTAATGCCAATCAGCAGACTATCTGCCGCCGCCATGTCCACCAGCCAGTCGCCAAATATCTGCGTATAGGTAGGGCGCTCGCTAAGTGTCAGGCAATGGCCATTTTGCGGGTCAAACTTGCTGACGCCGTGATATTTATTCGGGTTATCTTCTGCGGGGCTATATCCTTTGCCTTTTTGCGTCACCACATGCAGAAACTGCGGGCCCTGCAACTGGCGGATATTGCTCAGGGTATCTACCAGCGTATCAATGTCATGGCCATCAATCGGACCAATGTAATTAAACCCGAATTCTTCAAACAGGGTGCCGGGGGTGACCATGCCTTTGGCATGTTCTTCGGCGCGACGGGCGAATTCTTTGACGGGTGGCATGATATCCAGCACTTTTTTGCCGCTGCGGCGCACACTGTCATACAGCTTGCCGGACATCAGGCGCGCCAGGTAGTTGTTGAGCGCACCGACATTGTTGGAGATGCTCATGTCGTTATCATTGAGGATCACCAGCAAGTTGGTATCCATATCACCGGCATTGTTCAAGGCTTCAAACGCCATGCCGGCGGTCATTGCGCCATCACCAATGATCGCCACACTGCGGCGACTGCTGCCTGTCGCTTTGGCGGCCACTGCCATACCTAATGCAGCAGAAATAGATGTACTGGAGTGGCCTGTACCAAAGGTGTCGTATGCGCTTTCATCCCTTTTGGGGAACCCGGCGATGCCTCCTGCCTTGCGCAAAGAAGCCATAGCCTCGCGGCGCCCGGTCAGGATCTTGTGCGGGTAAGTTTGATGGCCCACATCCCATACCAGGCGGTCATCCGGTGTCTGGTAGACATAATGCAATGCAATGGTCAGTTCTACCACGCCCAGGTTGGAGGCCAGATGGCCGCCGGTTTGCGAAACGCTTTGAATCAGGAAAGCCCGCAACTCGGCAGCCAGCGCTTTTAATTGCGCCCGCTCAAGCGTACGCAAGTCAGTAGGTGATGCAATGCGGGACAGCAGGGATGTCATGATCAGAATGGGCGCTCACAAATAAATCTGGCAATGCCTCGCAGCGAGTCAGCCTGTTTATCAAACCCGGCCAGGGATTGCAAGGTTTGTTCGTACAATGTCGTCACCAGCGCTTTTGCCTCGTTAATGCCTAACAGGCTCACATAAGTGGATTTTTCCTGCAAAGCATCTTTACCCGCAGTTTTGCCCAGGGTTTGAGTATCTGCTGTGGCATCCAGAATATCATCTACCACCTGGAACGCCAGACCCATGTTCTGGCTGTATTGATTGAGCAAGTCCAGGTGTGAATCTTCAGTATGGTCCGCGGCATAGGCGCCAAGCAATGCCGCTGCGCGAATCAGTGCCCCGGTTTTATACTGATGCATGGTTTCCAATGCCTCAAGCGAGAGCAGCTTGCCGGTGCTGTGCAAATCGATATCCTGCCCGCCACACATCCCACTTGAACCGGTTGCCTGTGCCAGTATCTGCACTTGCTTTAATGCTTGCGGCGCATGCGTAGTTGCAATGCATTGAAACGCCAGTGATTGCAGCGCATCACCAACCAATAAGGCCGTGGCATCACCGTATTGTTTATGGCAGCTCGGTTTTCCGCGGCGTAAATCATCGTCATCCATACACGGCATATCATCGTGTACCAGCGAAAAAGCATGTATGAGTTCCACGGAAACAGCGGCTGCATCCGCCGAACTGGCTGGCGCACCGACGAGTTCAGCTGAGGCATAACTCAGCAGTGCGCGCACACGCTTGCCACCGCCGAGCACGGCATAGCGCATGGCAGCATGCAATCTTTCCGGCTGCGTATCTACTGTGGGTAAAGTGCTAGCGAGGGCTTGCTCAGCCCGTTGCTGGTGAACAGTTGCCCATTGCTGAAATAATAGAGATGAAGTCGTCATGACGAAAAGTGAAAGCTCAGACAATCACTCAGGGTCAAAAGGGGTTAATTGCTGTTGCTGATTCAAGATCAACACAGTCTGCTCGGCCTGCTGCAGAGAGCCCTGGCAGGCTTGAAGCAACTGCATGCCTTCAGCATAGGCACTAAGGGCAGCTTCCAGAGGCAGCTCGCCAGATTCCATGCTTCTCACAATCGTCTCCAGAGACGCGACGCGTTGTGCGAAACTTTGCGTGTCATTTGCTACTGAAGAGGATTTCTTTGATGCACTCATGAGAATTAGCCTGTTAAAACGCCTGCCATTTTAACAAAACTCCCTAGGCTTGCGGGATTAATCTCAAGCGTTTGCCAGTATTCAGGCAGGTAACACGCGTAAGAGAAAAAGACGGATATCGTCGATTTCCTGCTCACAGACGCTATGTGCCATGTCGTACTCATGCCATTCCAGCGGATAACCAGCGGATTTCAGTGCTTGTCTCGAAGCTTCTGCGGTAGAAAGAGCGATCACAGTGTCGGAGCGACCATGTGCCATCCAGATGGGCGTTTGCCGGTTAGCTGGATGCTGTTCGCTGACAAGTTTATTTTTTAACGGTAAGTAAGTTGACAGCGCCAGTACGCCCGCCAGCGGCTCTGTAAATCGCGTAGCGGTATGCAGCGCCATGGCACCACCTTGGGAAAATCCGGCCAGTACAATCCGGTGGGAAGGTATGCCTTTCGAAATTTCCCTTTCGATCATGGCGTTGATCGTGTTCTGCATTTCTTTAATGCCAGCTTCATCTTGTGGACTGTCTGGTTGGAGGCCAAAGATGTCATACCAGGCACGCATTTCATAACCATTGTTCAGGCTCACTGGTCGATAGGGTGCATGCGGCAGGATAAATTTAATGTGCGGCAGGTTAAGCATCTGCACCACAGGCTTAAAGTCATGACCGTCAGCGCCCAGGCCATGCATCCAGATGA
>DATHWT010000065.1:0-7146 GCA_035460345.1 Methylophilus sp.
GTCCAGCAACACAGGCGAGCCATCCAGCCGGATATAAATATTGGCTGGCTTGATATCCAGGTGCAGCAGTTTACGCGTATGCACTTCTCGCAGGCCATTCAGCAGCTCGACAAACATGCGGATCATGAAATTTTCCGGCACTGGCTGCGATAAGGCCATGATGTAATCCTGCAGCGATTTACCGCGCTCATATTTCATCACCATGTACACGGTGTTGTTGGCGCGGAAGAAGTTTTTCACGCGCACGATATTCTTATGCTCGATATTGGCCAGCGCCAGCCCTTCTTCAAAAAAGCACTTCATGCCATGTTTGTAGGCGGCTTCATTTTTACCATTGGAACGGATATGTGTCTGACCATCGCGCTTGGCCAGTGTGACCGGCATATATTCCTTGATGGCGACGGTATTTTTCTGTTTATCCTGCGCCAGATAGACGAAGCTGAACCCGCCCAGACTCAGCACCCGCGTGATGGTGTAGTCGTGCAGTTCGGTGCCCACAGGCAGGGCAATATCGATTTTATTGGCTAGCTTCACTAAATGGTTAACGTACTATTCATGGCTTTATTGAGGAAAACACGAAATAAACCGTGTTAACTTGTTATAACGCTATTTTCGCATATCGATACTGCATTTGATACAATCCCCTGCTCAGGACGGAGCGAATAATGACTGCCAAAAAGAATACCAATAATCAACCTATTTTAAGTATGACTGGCTTTGCCAATAGCGAAACGCACTTTCCGGCTGGGCTGCTGCTAATCGAACTACGTGCAGTTAATCACCGCTACCTGGAACTGAACGTTAAAATTGAAGATAGCTTGCGCCAGTTTGAAGCGCTGGTGCGCGAGCAGCTGCAAAGCAGGCTTGGCCGCGGCAAGGTGGAGCTCAGATTGAGCCTGAAAAGCGATAGTGCCAGCTCCAACAAACTGGCACTGAACCCGGCCATGGTCACGCAAATTGCGCAGACATTGAAAAGCCTGCACCAGCACTTCGCAGAAGCGCAGCCGGTGAACCTGGTCGATATATTCAAGCTGCCGGGCGTGCTGCAAACCGAGGCAGTAGATACGGAAGCCCTGGCGCAAAGTGTGCAAAGTGGCCTCGCGCAGGCGATTGATGAACTGATTGCAGCGCGTCAGCGTGAAGGTGAAAAACTCAAGCAAGTGTTGCTGGACCGTCTGCAAGGCGTACGTGAGCAAATCGCCATTGTAAAACCCTTACTGCCGCAAGTGATTCAGCAATACCAGGAAAAACTCACCGCCAAACTGCGTGAAGCGATGCAAGCCGATGATGACCGTGTACGCCAGGAAATCGTGCTCTATGCGCAACGCACCGATGTGGATGAAGAGCTGGCGCGTTTGAACTCGCATATTACTGAAATGGACCGCATCCTGTCCGCAGGTGGGCCGGTGGGTAAAAAACTGGATTTCCTGATGCAGGAAATGAATCGCGAAGCCAATACCCTGGGCTCAAAATCGGTGGCGATCGAAACCACGCAGGTTTCCATGCAACTCAAGGTGCTGATTGAGCAGATGCGCGAACAGATTCAGAATATTGAATAACGCCACAATTTCACAAAATTTGCAGCCACACGCGAGTGAATTGGCCGTTTATTGAAAGCATGATGCTATAGTCAGATTACTTACAGCCTCTTCTAGGGTCTAGACATATGAATCTGCTCCGCTATGTTCTTCGCTCGCTTCTGGCATTCGCCAGCCTGCTACCCCTTCAATCCGTTGCTGAAATCACCACCTTGCCGATTCCCGACCAAGACTGGGGAATCACATTTGATGCGCCTGCATTAAGGCCGGTCAGGGAGGCAGACTCCAATGACCACTATATGTATTCTGCCAACGCCAGTAATTTTGCAGTGACATTGCATGTGGATATCCCCTCATGCAATGGCGGCGAGTCGCACGAAGAGGTGTTGAATTGCTTCTGGCCAAAAGCCGGTAAAGACCCTTTGATCAATCAGGCCACAGTGGCAAAAAGCTGCAATAGCAGATATTGCAAACTCAGCTACGACTTTGAAAATACCTTCCAGGACGCTGCCATCAAGCAAAAACATGTTTATTTTCTATTTGCTTACAAAGGCAGATGGGCTAATCTGCACGCGGCTGTTTCAAACCCCAAACAAACTGATTTACAGCTAATTGAGAAATTTGAGCAATCTTTTAGCTATCAATAAGTCAAATTGAAAGTATAAGGCTTGCACCAAAGTCGGGATCTCAAAACGCACCCTTATGGTGCGTTTTCTATTCATCGATAACTAAAATTTACATAAGCTGCTGATTTAAATCACAATTCGTGTCTGGCACACGGCTTGCTCTTATGTAAGTGATTTCTATAAGCAATGCAAAGGTCAAGGACCATGACGCAAACGGCCAAACAGTTTTTTGATGAAATGCAGGGGTATGGGGGCAATGTCCGCGGGATCTATCAGGCATATGACCGCTGGTTGACGAATGTACCAACCCAGCAGCTGGCGGCGAAACGCGCCGAAGCTGAAGTATTGTTCCGACGCGTGGGCATTACCTTCAACGTCTATGGCGAGGAAGATGGTGCCGAGCGCCTGATTCCATTCGACGTCATCCCGCGCATGATTTCCGCCAGTGAATGGGCACATTTGTCTAAAGGCGCAGTGCAGCGCGTACGCGCATTGAATATGTTCCTGCATGATATTTACCATGACCAGGAAATCATCAAGGCGGGCCTTGTGCCACACAGTATTTTGACCAACTCGCAATATCGCCCGGAAATGGTTGGCGTGACAGTGCCGAACCAGGTATACGCCCACGTGGCGGGCATAGACCTGGTGCGCACCAGCGAATCGCAGTTTTATGTGCTGGAAGATAACCTCCGTACGCCGTCCGGCGTTTCTTACATGCTGGAAGACCGCAAAATGATGATGCGGCTATTCCCGGACCTGTTCAAGAAATACCCCATCGCGCCGGTCGAACATTACCCGCATGTGCTGCTCAACAATCTACGTTCAGTCGCACAAACCGGGGTGACTGACCCAACTGTGGTACTACTTTCACCAGGTGCTTATAACAGCGCCTACTTTGAACATGCCTTCCTCGCCCAGCAAATGGGCATAGAACTAGTGGAAGGCCAGGATCTGTTTGTCCGCAATAACGCCGTCTATATGCGCACCACGCAAGGCCCGCAACGGGTGGACGTGATTTACCGCCGCATCGACGACGACTACATAGACCCGCTGGTGTTCAAGCCTGATTCCATGTTGGGCGTACCGGGTCTACTCTCCGTCTACCGCAATGGTGGCGTCACCTTGGCTAACGCCGTAGGCACCGGCGTGGCTGATGACAAGGCGACCTATATCTATGTGCCGGAGATGATCAAGTTCTACCTGGGTGAGTCTCCCATCCTGCAGAACGTGCCTACGTATCAACTCAGCAAGGAAGATGATCTGGCATACGTGCTGGATCATTTGCCCGAGCTGGTTGTCAAGGAAGTGCAAGGCTCGGGCGGTTACGGAATGCTGGTTGGCCCGACCGCCAGTAAACAGGAAATCGAAGAATTCAGGTTACGCATTGTGTCCAGGCCGGCAAACTACATTGCACAGCCGACACTGGCACTTTCCACCTGCCCTACCCTGGTGGATCAAGGCATTGCGCCGCGTCATGTCGACCTGCGCCCGTTTGTACTTTCCGGCAAAACCGTCAGCGTGGTGCCGGGTGGATTATCCCGCGTGGCCCTCAAGGAGGGTTCACTGGTGGTCAACTCGTCACAAGGCGGCGGCACCAAGGATACCTGGGTGCTGGAACGTGATGATGTGTGTGTAGAACAATCGCAGTCGCAAATGGCTGCCCAACTCCAGCGTCAAGAGGCCGTGATATGTTAAGCAGAACCGCAGAACACTTATATTGGATGGCGCGCTATATTGAGCGTGCAGAAAACGTGGCGCGTGTGCTGGAAGTGACTTACAGCATGTCTTTGCTACCCACTGACGCCAGCAACGAACAGGCCTTATGGGACAGCGTGCTGGAAATCGCAGGCGTCCGTGATATTTATGACACCACTTACGATGACCTCAATGCCGCCCATGTCATTCAGCACCTGGTGATGGATAGCAACAACCCATCCAGCATTTACAGCTCTTTGCGTAATGCCCGCGAAAATGCCCGCGCGGTACGTGTTGCCATGACGGTGGAAACCTGGGAAAACATGAATACCTTGTGGCTGGAGTTTGACCAATATATCAAGCAGGACCTGACGCAGTCTGGCCTCAACGAATTTTGTGAATGGGTAAAAAGCCGCTCGCATTTGTTCCGCGGTGTCTGCTTTGGCACCATGCTGCGTGACGAAGCCTTCAGCTTTGTCCGGCTGGGGACGTTTATGGAGCGGGCGGACAACACCGCGCGCCTGCTGGATGTGAAGTACGAATTTTTGATCCCCCTGCAGGAAGCCAACGAAGGCGCCGTGGATTATTACGAATGGAGTGCCGTTCTGCGCTCCGTGGCCGCCTTCCAGGCTTACCAGAAAGTCTACCGCGACGCGATTGAGCCGACCAAAGTCTCTGAATTGCTAATATTGCGCGAAGACATGCCGCGTTCTTTACATGCCTGTTATGCCGAGATCATGCCGATTTTGCGGCAGGTAGCTGGGAGCCGAAAAACCGAGGCCGAGCGCCTGGCCGGGCAAATGCATGCCAAACTGCACTATGGCCGCATGCTGGATATCGTGAAAGATGGCGTACACCATTTCCTGGATGAGTTTATCCTGGCGAACCGCAAACTGGGTGAAGAGATTCAGCGTAATTTTTTAAGTGCGTCAGCCTGATCACTGATGGCGCAACGGATATTAAGCACGGCCTGTAATGCGCCATTACTACGCGCATTGCCCTCAGTCAACAGCAAGCTTTTTTATCATAGTCCACAGCCATGTTGCTGAATATTGAGCATCAAACCCAGTATATCTACAGCAAAGCGGTGCAATATACCATTCAGCAACTGCGTTTGACGCCTAGAGACGGCATGGGTCAACAGGTCAAACATTGGGAAATTAAAGTCAACGGCCAATGCCATGCCTTTGAAGATACCTACGGCAACCTCACGCATACGCTGGTGATAGACCAGCCACATCATGAACTGCTGATTTCAGTGGCGGGCGAGGTAGAAACCGGGGTTGCAAGCCAGGATTCTCAACAGCCGCTGCCGATAGAACTGTATTTACGGGAGTCACCGCTAACACAAGCGGATGATGCCATGACGGCCTTTGCCAAGCAGTTCGCCCATGCAGCGTTACCAGACATGATGCATGCCTTACGCGACAAAATGGATTACCTTAAAGGCGCCACACAGGTGAATACACCGGCAGCCGAAGCGTTCAGGCTAGGCAAAGGTGTCTGCCAGGACCACGCGCATGCATTTATAGGTTGTTGCCGCAGTTTGGGTTTGCCCGCCCGCTATGTCAGCGGCTATTTGTTTACCGAAGATGGCAGCCTGATGCAAACCCATGCCTGGGTGGATGTCTGGCAAAACGGACAATGGCTGGGGCTGGATGTCTCGAATGGCATGCTGACCAATGAAACGCATGTGCGGCTGGCAGTCGGCCTGGATTACCGCAGTGCCAGCCCGGTGACCGGCACCCGCATCGGCGGCGGCAAGGAGGGCATGTCCAGCGTGGTCAGTGTCAATCAAAGCGCGCTGACACATGAACAGCGCCAGCGCAACCACGACCAGCTGTACCAACAGGCGCTTTCCGCGCAACAGTAAACCCGCATGTTGCCGCAGTGGAGTCGTGCAGAAGGCCCGTGCTATCATGTCACTTTAGCGACTCCGCTTTTTTCTTCCATACCGTTATGACATATTGTGTAGGCATCCTGTTGGAACAAGGGCTGGTGCTCGCGTCTGACACACGTACCAATGCGGGTGTTGACCAGGTAGCCATTGCCCCTAAAACGCACGTTTTTGAACAGACTGGCGAGCGTGTGATTGTGCTGCTCACGGCAGGTAACCTGGCGATCACGCAATCGGTGGTCAACCTGCTGCGCGAACAGATCAAAGAGGCCGAGCAAGGCATTGCCAACCTGAACAGTGTGCATTCCGTGTTCGAAGCCGCCACTGTGGTAGGTGCCGCCATGCGCAGTATCTTTCATCGCGATGGCGAAGCGCTCAAGGAACATGGCATTGATTTCACCGCCAGCATCCTGGTCGCCGGGCAAATCAAGGGCGAGAAGCCGCGCCTGTTTAATGTTTATGCGGCGGGCAATTTTATTGAAGCCACGCCGGACACGCCCTACTTGCAGATAGGCGAAACCAAATATGGCAAACCTATCATAGACCGCGTGATTAATTACCAGACCGATATGATGGAAGCCGTGAAATGTGTGCTGATCTCATTTGATTCCACCATACGCAGCAATATTTCTGTCGCCATGCCTATCGATTTAATGATTTACCGAACTGATACGCTAACCGCTGATTGCCGCCAGCGCCTGACCGAACGCGACCCGTATTACGCCAGCGTACATAAAGGCTGGGGCGAAGGTCTGAAAACCGTGTTTTCTTCATTGCCGAATCCGGAATGGGGTGCATGATGAGCCATGGCCACTTATTTGTGATTTCTGCTGCTTCCGGTGCCGGTAAAACCAGCCTGGTACGCGCCATGCTTGCACAAGACCCGTTACTCAAATTATCCGTTTCGCACACGACACGCGAGCCACGTCCGGGCGAAGAAGACGGCATTCATTATCACTTTGTGCCTGAACCCGCGTTCCTGGAAATACTGGACCAAGGCGGTTTCCTGGAAAGTGCACATGTACACAGCGCGCGTTACGGCACTGCGCAAAGTGAGGTAGAGAATGCGCTGGCGGAAGGGCGCGACGTCATCCTGGAAATCGACTGGCAAGGCGCACAACAGATCCGCACCCTGTTTCCGCAGGTCACTTCGATTTTTATTCTGCCGCCTTCGATTGAAGCGCTTTCACACCGCCTGAACACCCGCGGCCAGGATAGCGAAGCCGTGATTGCCCGCCGGTTAGCCGCTGCCCGTGAGGAGATGCGTCACGTGCATGAGTTTGATTATGTTACAATTAATGACAATTTTGACGTGGCTCTACAGGATTTAATGGCTATCGTGCGTGCCAAGCGCTTGCAGCTTGACCGCCAGGTTGCCTGCCACGCG
>DATHWT010000066.1:0-6752 GCA_035460345.1 Methylophilus sp.
CTGACACAAGATGCATCACTATCGGTCTCACGATCAATACGCAAAAAAATGCCACCGGCATGGCTAATTCATAGGCATGGACGACGCGAAATAAATAGCCACTCTGAATACCGCTATTCGCAGCCACAATGACCATGGACATTAAAAAAGCCATGATGCCAGCCATGAAAAACGCAAAAACATAAGGGGTAAACCTTTTTGGGATTCTGCGTGTGCTGTTGTTTGGTTTAATCATTTTTACCCTCCTTGTTTGAAAAGACACTTAAGTTGAAGCGACACTTTATTGATATCCCAACCTACAGGGTAGAGGGTTGATTCTTTAATCATCTTAAAGATAAACTATCGAATAGATTATTTATTCGATAGTGATATGGATACACTGAGAAGCATTGAAAGTTTCGTTAAGGCGGTGCAGGCCGGGAGTATTGCGGCGGGTGCCCGGTTGCAGGGCATCACCGCTGCCGCTGCCAGCCAAAACATCCAGCGCCTGGAAAAGTCACTGGGCACGCGCTTGCTGATTCGTACCACGCGCAATCTGGCGATGACTGAAAGTGGCGAGCTGTATTACGCAGAAGTAGAGCATCTCATTGCGGGGCTGGCACGTGCCCAATCTGTAGTGACTGAGTTTGATGGCCAGCCACAAGGACGTTTAAGGGTAGGCGCCTCCGTGGCTTTCGGGCGGCATATCCTGATGCCTTTGATTCCGGTATTTGCGCGCCATTTTCCCAGGCTATCGATTGAGGTGGTGTTATCTGACCGCAGCCTGGATCACGTCACCGAAGATATTGATGTCAGTATCCGCTTCAAGGAACAGCTGGAACCTGGCCTGGTCGCCAGGAAGATTGCAACAGCCCCTGTCGTTTACTGTGCGTCTCCAGACTATCTGCAACGAAAAGGCATCCCGAACAATCCGGAAGATTTGTCACAGCATGATTGCCTGATGTTTCGTGTACCTGTGGATGGTCGTCTATTCAGCTGGGCATTCGTGCGTCAAGGTATTCGTTATGAGCCCGAAATCACGCCAAGCATCATTTGCAATGACATCGACTCACTGCATCGGTTGGTGGTTGAAGGCGCGGGGATTACGCGCCTGGCAACATTTATCGCCAATAAAGATATCAACCGGGGGGCCTTGGTCGCATTATTTCAGCCGGATCAAGAAAGCGCGAGCAGCATTCAATCTGATACTGTTCCACTGGAGTTCTATGCCTGTTTTCGTGACCGGCATGCCATTACCAACAAAGTGCGGACATTCGTGGATTACCTGGTAAGTGCCATACCGCAGGCATTGTGAGGACATAGATGCGTTAAAAACTCTCGCGCATGTAGATGATTGGTGTTTTATAGATGCCAAATGTGGCGCGCGCGTTGGGGACCGTGATGCCAAACCAGGGAGATAATATGCCAGCTGTCGCCGACATGGGCGAGCTGCTCTGGCAGGTTTGATCGCCTGGAGAAAGTGTGCCCAGATTCACCGAGATATCGACACTGCCGGTGTTGGGGTGACCATCATTGCCTACCCCTGGCGCGGTTAATTTCAGGCCCAACTTGCCATTAGTCATGGTGGGGCTGCCAGTCAGGTAAGTTTCGCATGCAGCCAGGTTGCCCTTATAGTTTTTCAGGACAATGCCGGACAAAGGCACAGAGGTGCAACTATCGCCAGCACTTCTGACATAAGCACTGCCATTCCAGTATTGCGCTTCGATCTGGATAGGTAGCGCCAGTAATTCTGAACCATGCGCACTCTGTACATTCAAGCGGCCATACAAATAAGTCACATTGGACGACAGGGTGGTTTTGGTCGAAGAAATCGTTACGCCTGCATCCACATATTGCGGTTGCGCAGACAGGGTGATGGTTTGCGGACTCACCGGTAATGCCGGGCGGGAGAGGGTGTGCGTTGCCACTATATTCGCCACTCCTTTTACCCAGTTGCCTGTCACTGCCGGAATCGCTGACCCGCTAGTCAACGTGGCACCATTCAACGGTGTGGCGGAAAACTGGTGTTTACTCCAGTCGGTGAGTTGGAAGGCAGGTGACCCGAGATAGTTTTGCGTGGTAGCTCCGGCTGCATTTTTGGCCGTCAGGATAAACGGCGTGGTTAATGCTGGCGTGCTTGGCGTGGCAGTTTGTCCATAATAAGAGAATGCGCCGCAAGCTTGTGTCACGCTAGCGCCAGGGGTGACAAAAAAGTGGTCAGGGACAAACCTGCCGTAGTAAGGGCTGATGGGCACGTAGCCAAATGAGCACGCATTCATCGTCCCCAGTGGTAAAAAACCTGCCGCACAATCGCCTGCACTGGCATCCACCTGGGTGAAGCTATCGTCATAGACGCCATAAGGCATGAACCGGAAATACCCGACTTCGCTATAAGTGAAATTGCTGCCGCTGGCGCTGCCATTCGCAGCGGTTGAAAATACACCTGTCAGTAAGCCGGTGTTCACCGCGCCCGTATGCGCTGAAACTTTGTCAATATCGATCTTGGGCGTGCCGGTGTAGTTTGACAGTCCGGTGCTGGCCGTTAAGGTAAATGTGTTGCCGGCTTTAATGGCCGGGCCGGCGGTGACGTTGAGTCCGAGCAAGGTGTCAGCATTGGCGTTGGAAGTCACACTGGTAAAAGCCTCCGGCCTGACTGCAAAATTATCGGTTGAGCGCGAAGTCGGGTTATTGGCGTTGCTATCCGTTACCTGGCATCGAATATTCTTGTAGGCATTGGCAATAGTGGTTGAAATGGTTTTCCTGCCGTTATCGGTGCCGGTAAACGTCACGCTTTGCGAAGTGATTTCCGCAGTCGTGCCGGTGCAGGTCTGGTTGGCTAATATGCTGGGGTCGCCACAATCGAGAAATTTCAGGGTGACAGTTTTACTGTTATCTCCCTTGGACACATAAGTCGTATTGACGCTGCTGTCGGCAGATAAGGCCACTACATCTGCGTTAAAAGCCGTGTTGGCAACCTGGGTGAATAAGTGGCCGTTGGCCGCGTTGGCATTAGAAATTGAAGGGTCTATACAGGTGAATTTATTGGCGGGCGTTGAGCAGCCATTCACTTTGTAGCTCCACGGATTTGAAACACATGAGGTGGTAGAGCACTTGCTACCATTGAAGCAGCACACGCCGGTAGTGGTCGAGTTATATTCCATCACAATCGCCCAGATATAACTGGAGGTGGTTCTCGCGCAACCGGCAATTTTCCCCCAGTTATCGATCACGCCTGTGACAGTGACCGAGTTGTTGATCTCGGATGAATTATCCACGAAAACATTTGTAGTCACAGCCGCCAGTAAAGCACCGTTGTTGGACATCTGTACTGCGCCTTGCACGACTGAGCCGGAATACAAAAACAATTGCGCAGACACTTGCGAGGTGGCCGTCACTGTTCCATTAATCAAGCTTTGAAACGCTGAAATATACGAAACGCCTAATCCTGAAGAGGTGGCCGTGATATTGCCTGCCACGCTAGAGCCACTGCCCAGTATGATAGATGACAGATTGGCGGTGATCGCGCCGTTGTAACTGGTGTTGCTTGAAAGTGCCCCGACCACATTGCCTACGCTAATATCCGCCCCAAGCACATTGTTGGCACCATTCACAATCAGTGAGCAACCACTGCAATTCACGGTGGATGAAATGTGATTGCCGCCGGAAAGGATGACTGAGCCTATCGTAGTGGAAATATTGCCATTGACCACCGCATTGCTGTTTAGGGTCACCAGGCCAGTGGCGCCGATAATATTGCCGTTCACAACTGCATTCGATAACAGCAGAACTGACCCTAAACCAGTTGCCGACACATTACCGGTGACTGTACCCGACACCGTCATGCTGCCGTTAGTTGTGGTCAGGTTGCCTTTCACAAAGGCGGCCGCAGTAGTAATGATGGAATTATTGCCCGCGCTGATGCTGGCATACATCGAAGGGAAAGACATCGTCACAAGGCCCTTTGCCACAAAAGTGACATTCGCCAGTTGCGTGGCGCTGCCTATGGTAAAACCGCCTATCGTCAGCAAGTTGTTAAAGGTGACAGTGACATTGCCTGTATCCAGGAACTGCACATGATCCTGGATATTCAAGCTATTAGAACAGGTGTATATCCCTGCGCTACCGGTGCAGCCTGGTGGCATGGGTGCGCCAGGCGCGGCCGGGAAAGAATATAACGCCTGGGCAGCCATACTGGTGAACGCCAATAAAAAAAGTAGGCTTAAGGGAATGAGCCAGCTAAAAGGTGCGCATTTAGATGCTTTTTTTAGATTCAATGAAGCGACGATATATTGCATATACAGTCTCCAATTGTTTTTGTTTTATTTGTCAATGAATCTAATTGGCTGGCAATGCTTAATTGTGATGCAATTATATTTGTATAAATATGCTTACATGTATTTTCAAAATAGGCAATAAATTAATACATGTTAATTCATGGCTTACATTCTAGCTGAAAAAATAGCTTTTCTAAAAGAGAGTCTCGGGGTGTGCAGTTGCCATTCAGTAGCGCTTTGAATTTCTTTGTAGAAACAATTAACTACGTTTGAAAGCAGCTGAAGGCATAGCCTCTGGACAGGGTTCAATTCAGCTTTATATGGGTATGCGGATGAGCGAGCGACGTGTGTTCTTGCTTCTGCCGAGATTCAAAAGCAAGAGTCAGAGTGTTTAGCATTTGATTCTCATGTATCTTTGGTTTACTTAAAGTAAAGAGTCGATGATGAAACAAACGCAAAGTGAAATCGCGGAAAAGGTGATGTCTGATCCTCGCTGGAAACAGGTGCTGGCCAGGGATGCCCAGGCCGATGGGCAGTTTTTCTATGCAGTGAAAACAACCGGTATTTACTGCCGCCCCTCATGCGGGGCTCGCGCACCGCGGCCGGAAAACGTCGCCTTCTATTTAACCGCTGCTGGCGCAGAAAGCGCCGGATTCCGCCCTTGTAAACGCTGCAAACCTGATCAGCTGCCATTGCCTGAAGTACATGCAGGCAAAGTCGCACAGTCCTGCCGCCTGATAGAAACTGCAGAAGTGATGCCTACGCTCACGCAATTGGCAGCAGATGCCGGACTCAGCACTTACCATTTCCATCGCGTGTTTAAATCCATCGCCGGGCTAACGCCCAAAGCCTATGCTTCAGCTTACAGGGCGCAAACCATGCGTGAAAAACTGGCTGCTCAATCAAAAGTGACAGATGCCATCTATGACGCTGGCTATGCGTCCAATAGCCGCTTTTATGAGACTGCGAACCATATTTTGGGCATGAAGCCCGGCCAATATCTCAAAGGCGGTTTAAACACTACGATTCGCTTCGCGCTGGCAAAGTGTTCATTGGGGAATATCCTGGTTGCCAGCAGTGACAAAGGCATATGCGCAATTTCGCTAGGCGATGATGCTGAAGCATTGCTGCGTGAGCTGCAGGACAGGTTTCCAAAAGCCAATCTCATTGGTGGCGACGAGGCATTCGAATCTATGGTAGCCACCGTGATTGGTTTTATTGAGTCACCCGGGCTAGGGCTGAATCTACCCTTGGATATCCAGGGCACTGCATTTCAGCAACGCGTATGGCAGGCATTACAGAAAATTCCTGTCGGCAGTACCGTCACTTACACGGAACTTGCCCAACTGATAGGCATGCCTAAAGCCATACGTGCCGTTGCCAGTGCCTGTGCCGCAAATACATTAGCGGTGGCGATTCCTTGCCACAGGGTAGTCAGACTGGACGGATCACTGTCTGGATACAGGTGGGGCGTGGAACGTAAGCTGGCATTGATCAAGCTTGAATCTGAAGCATAGCTAGCCTTAATAGGAATTAGGTAATTCTCATCAAAAACTAATAATGGTTGTAATTGGTTGTTGGTTGGCTATAAACAACCAATTCAATCGCCAGGAATTTTTGAAAACTGTTGTTGATTCAATTGTTTAGCTAATTGGCACTGATATTGCGCATAAAAAATCAGTTGTTATTCAGAGTGAAAAATGTCCAGTCAATTATCTGATTCACAGGGTTTGATACGGTTGCTTTATCAGGAGCATCATGCCTGGTTGCGGGCATGGATTAACAAAAAACTCGGATGTGCGTCGGGGGCGGCAGATCTCGCGCAAGATACCTTTGTCAATTTACTGCTAAAAACAGATATTCCCGTACTGAATGAGCCACGCGCCTATTTGAGCCGGGTAGCACATGGCCTGATGGTCGATCATGTAAGGCGTCGCGATCTCGAACGTGCCTATCTGGATGCACTGATACATATTGCGCCTGAGGAAGTAGGGTCACCGGAGTCTCGCGCATTGATGCTTGAGTTATTAGTAAGGCTGGATATGCTGCTGGACGGTTTGCCCGCCAAAACACGCACCGCTTTTCTCCTGGCGCAACTTGAAGGCGCAAGCTACCAGGAGATCTCATTACAATTAGGGGTCTCTACCCGCACAGTGGGTAGCTATGTCGCAACCGCCATGCTGCAATGCATGACCTTGCTGCAAGACTGATCGGTCAGAGATATGCCTCCGGAAACCGCCAATAAAATCACGCCAGCCATGCAGCAAGCCAGTACCTGGTATGCGCGCTGGCTTGCCGGTGACATGGATGAACAGGCAAAAGTTGCCTGGCAACACTGGCTGGATGCTAATGAGGAACATACGCTGGCCTGGCAGAAAATCGAGCGCATACAACAGTATTTTGGCAAAGTGCCCGGCTCACTTGCGCTGGCAACATTACAGGCACCGCCTTCAGCTGAGCGCCGCCGGATTCTCAAGCAATTGGTGCTGCTACTTTCAG
>DATHWT010000067.1:0-34671 GCA_035460345.1 Methylophilus sp.
GAGTGTGGTCCTCCATCTTTCCGACACCCATTTCGGTACCGAGAAATCAGAGGTAACGGCTGCGCTATTGCAGCTGGCGCAAGAAGTGCGGCCTGATATCGCCATCCTGTCCGGTGATGTCACCCAGCGTGCACGGCGCGATCAGTTCGCCGCCGCCCGTCGTTTTATCGATGCACTGGCGGCCCCTGTGAAGCTGGTGATTCCCGGCAATCATGATATTCCCCTGTTCAATATTTTTGCGCGTGTTTTTAAACCTTATGGCAACTACCGCCGCGTATTCGGAAGCGACCTTGAGCCGCAATTTTCTAATCACGATGTACTGGTGATAGGTGTCAATGCCACCCGGCCGTGGCGTCACGCCGATGGCGAAGTCTCTGCTAAACAGATGGAACGTATTTCCCAGCAATTGCAGCGCGCCTCTCCAAGTCAATTGCGTATCGTGGCAGTGCACCAGCCGGTATTCGTCGAACGGGAAAGTGATAAAGAGAATCTGCTACATGGGCACCAGCAAGCAATCAAGGCCTGGGCTGACGCAGGCGCGGATATCATTTTAAGCGGACATATTCACCTGGCCTATATGCGTAACCTGGGAGAGGCATTTCCCGATGTCACGCGCTCGCTGTGGACCATCTCCGCAGGTACTGCCGTGTCCAGCCGGATACGCGAAGGCAAACCGAATTCAGTCAATCTTATCCGCTATGACGCGGCGCAGTCGCGTAGCTGCCAGGTTGAACGTTGGGATTTTGATACAGCATCCTCCCGGTTTATCGTTGCAGAAACCAGATTACTGGAGTTGTCGTAGCTTTATGCCGGGGATGGTTCTTGGCCGCACTCTCCAGGCAGGCGCTATAATCTTTGTTTGGCAATGGCGAGTTGCTGCTCGCTCTCAGTTACTCATCCGACATAGTGGAGCCTTGTCATGCTGCAACCGCGTCAGCAATCACTGCGCCTGCATTTAACAATAGGCATCCTAGTGCTGGTAAGCGCGGGATTACTCTTTGCGCTTATAGCGGAAAATGTCGTCAGGGCTGGCGCGCTGACAATCGCCGATGTGAATCTTGCCCAATGGTTGCACGAGCGTAGCACGCCACTGCTCACACAAACATTGCTGGTTGTGACTGGCTTGCATGATCCTTGGGTGCTCAGCCCGGTAGCCGCACTGATAGCGGTTTATCTCATGTGGAAAAAACGCTGGTATGCCATGTGGGCCGTCGTGCTCGGCATAGAAGGCGGCATGTTGCTTAATTTGCTGGCAAAACAAGTATTTCACCGGGCGCGCCCATCTTTCGACAACCCGCTCGTCACACTCACTACTTATAGTTTTCCCAGCGGGCATGTGGTCGCCAGTACGGTATTTTATGGCGTATTAGCAGCGCTTTTGATTTCACAAACGCGTTCGTGGCGCCGGGCTTTCTGGATACAGCTCATCGCTTTGGCAATGATAGTGCTGGTGGCGTTTAGCCGGATGTATCTGGGCGCGCATTATCTGAGTGATGTGCTGGCAGCATTTTTGGAAGCGATTGCCTGGCTTGCCCTGTGTTTCACTGTGATTCAAAGTTACCGCTTTTACGTTAGATGTCAGTGAGATGAAGGGTAAGCATCAAATTAATGTTGCTACAGTAACAAAAGTGCCCTAAGGTACACCTCAACACCATCCGCAAATCAAATCACAAACCTTAGAAGATCCGAGTTGCAATCATGTTTCCTGCTCATGTCTACCAAGCCGCATTAAATGCCTCAACTTCTGGTCAATATTTCCTCTCAGCCAGTGAAGATCCAGTCTTTCTTGAAGTTAACGATACCTTTCTTGAACTGGCAAAGCTAAAACGTGAGGACATCGTAGGCAAGCGTTTATTTGAAGTGTTTCCGGCAGATGCAAATGATACGCTGGATACAGGTGTAGACGCCCTCAGGGACTCTTTGAGGCGGGTGATTGAAACAGGAAAGCAAGACAAGCTTCCTCTGCAGCGTTATCCCATTAAAATGACCAAAGAGGATGGTACGGTCATTTTCGAAGAGCGATACTGGCTTGCCAGCAATACGCCAGTGTTTGATGAACAGGGCAAGCTGCTATGTATTTCTCATCAAACCAGCGAGGTGACAGAGAGAGTCTATGCTGAAGAAGCACTCACGAAAGCAGATGCCAGATATCGCAGCCTGACGGAATCCATTGATGATGGATTCTGTGTCATAGAAATATTGTTTGATGAGCACGAGCGGGCAAGGGATTACTTTTTCCATGAAATTAATCCGGTATTTGAAGAGCAAACCGGGCTGCATGATGCGCAAGGAAAAACCATGCGCGAAATGGTGCCAAATCATGAATCACAATGGTTTGAAGTATATGGACAGGTAGCCAAAACTGGAAAACCGATCCGGTTTGAGAATGACTCAAAATCATTAGACCGCATATTCGACGTGTATGCATATGCGGTGGATGAGCCCGGTAACAATATGGTCGGCGTTTTGTTTAGGGATGTCACACAGAAGAGAAGGGACGAAGAACAATTACGCTTGAGTGAATCCCGTTTAAGAGGATTGATCACGGCAACCGCTGAAGTCATTTACCGCGTGAGCCCCGACTGGAGCGAAATATACCAGTTACAAGGGCGCGGTTTTCTTGCAGATGTCACTAACTCCAGGAAAAGCTGGTTTGAAGAGTATGTGCCACCGGCAGAGCACGAAAAACTGCATGCTGCGATTAATAAGTGCATGCATGAGAAATCCAGGCTAGAGCTCGAACTGACGGTTATCCAGGCGGATGGCAGTATCGGATGGATTGAAACCAGAGCCATTCCAATGTTGAACGAAAACGGGGAAGTCGACGAGTGGATAGGCGCTTCTACTGACATCACGGCGCGTAAACTTGCGGAAGAGGAATTGCGTGAATCCGGCCGCCTGAAAGATGAGTTCCTGGCCATGCTCGCCCATGAGCTTCGCAATCCGCTGGCACCCATTTCTGCCGCAGCGCAAATCCTGCCATTGGCAAAGAATGATCCTGCCATGCTGGACAATTGCAGCGGCATCATCACCAGGCAGGTCAAGCATATGACAGGGTTGATCGATGATCTTCTCGATATGTCACGGGTCAGCCGGGGGCTGATCACCCTGGAAGATGAGGAGGTCGAACTGAATGATGTCATCACCCATTCACTTGAGCAGGTCAGGCCACTGTTGGCAAAACACCATCATCAACTCACCTACAACAACCCGGCGAAACCAGTGTTCGTGAGGGGTGACAAAAACCGCCTGATTCAGGTGCTCAGCAACATACTGAACAACGCTGCCAAATATACGCCTGGCAACGGCAGGATAGAGTTGTCATTAGAAACAGAATACCCATTCGCAAAAATGACTATTTCCGATAATGGGATAGGCATGGAGCCTGAGCTGATCAAAAGTGTGTTTGAGTTGTTTACGCAGGCAACAAGATCCTCAGACCGCTCACAAGGCGGGTTGGGCATAGGCCTGGCGCTGGCTAAAAGCCTTGTGGATTTACATGATGGGCAGATCACAGCGTTAAGTCCAGGACTCAATCAGGGAAGCCAGTTTGTCATTAAATTGCCGCTTGGCAAGCGTGTAGCGACTGGTGCAAGCGATACTGCAAGTGATATCTCTGCTCAGGATCATACTGCTAAAACTCTCACCATCCTGGTCGTCGATGACAACGTGGATGCTGCCGATATGACAGCCTCGTTATTAGAGATGTCCGGTTACAAAGTGATCGTGGAATATGATGCGTTAAAAGCGCTGGGACGGGCGAAAATTGAAAGGCCTGCGGTGTTGATTCTGGATATTGGTTTACCGGATATGGATGGCAAAGCGCTTGCCCGCCATTTGCGCAAAGAACCTGAAACTGCAGATGCGACTTTTATCGCGTTAACCGGATACGCAGAGGAACACGAAATGGGTAACGCTAAAGCAGCTGGCTTCGACCATTATTTCGTGAAGCCTATGGATACCGAAAGATTGTTAGCGGTGTTAAACGATCTCAAAGACATTTAAAACCTGATAAGGCTACTGCTGACTCAAGTGGGGATGACTGACGCATCCTTCATTCCACACCTAAGGCTGGACTATATAGCTAGTAGTCATCACGCAATACACTAAGCCCTGAGCAAACAGTTTTCGTCATCATCCCGGTCTTCGACCTTGCGAGGGCCAGCGTCATCATCCCAACAGCGGTTTTATTTATCCCCATAGTTATTCCTAGTCAGCCACATCCTACATTCAAATGAGAGTGTGACGGATAGTCGCGAGCATTGATAAAAATTCTAATGCATAGGTTACCAGCGCTTCATCAATGAATAACATAAAATAGCGAACTCAAGGATCCTATGAATACCCCTACCAGCTTAAACCCACTCGTTTATCAACCTGATTATGAAAAGCGCCAGGAAGATGAGGGGCAAACGATCACAGAACTGGTCGAAACGCTTCAGGAAATTTCAGATATCACTTCAAAAGATTATGGCCGGGCAGTGCGCAGTGTGCATGCAAAACCACATGGTTTGATCCGCGGTAAATTAATCATCAGGGATAACCTTCCGGACTATTTGAAACAGGGTATTTTTGCTGCAGCGGGTACTTATGCTGCCATATTGCGATTCTCTACCAGCCCAGGCGATATCCTGGACGATAGTATTTCTACGCCCAGAGGCATTGCCATCAAGGTGATGGGTGTAGAAGGGGAGCGCCTGACTGGTGAGCCTACCAGCAGGACACAGGACTTTCTGATGGTGAACGGCCCCGCTTTTCTGAAACCTGATGCTAAAAGCTTCTTGTCCGGCCTGAAATTACTTGCGAAAACGACAGATAAGGCTGAGGGCTTGAAAAAAGTATTGTCCGCAGCCTTGCGTGGTACCGAAAAAATCATTGAAAGCGTGGGTGGTGAAAGTCCAACCATTAAAAGCATGGGCGGTCACCCGGAAACCAATATCCTGGGGGAAACTTTCTTCACGCAAGTGCCAGTGCTATATGGCAAATACATGGCGAAGTTATCCCTGGTACCCGTTGCCCCTGAACTGACCGCACTCAAAGATGCCCCGCTGGAAGACGGTAAGGAAAATGGCATCAGGGAAGCGGTATCCGCATTCTTCAAAACGCATACCGCCAGATGGGAACTGCGTGTACAGCTATGTACCGATATTGAAGCGATGCCGATAGAAGATGCATCCGTGGTATGGCCTGAGGACCAAAGTCCGTACATTACAATAGCCACTCTAGAAGCTGCGCCACAAGTTTCCTGGGATGACGCGACCTTTCCGCAAATTGAAGACAGGCTGACATTCAGCCCGTGGAACGGGATTCAGGACCATAGGCCTTTGGGATCTGTCATGCGTGCACGCCGCCATGCTTATGAAAGCTCCAGCACTTTCCGCAAGCAGTTCAATGGCTGCCCGATGGGGGAGATCAATTCGCTGGAAGAGGTATGAGCAAACCGCATTTCAGAGAACCCAGTGGCCCGGCAGGAGGCTGGGGTTCGGTCAAAGCGGTCTCCACCCTATTATTAAAAGAACGTATTCCTTTCAAAGGCGCGAAAGCGCTGAAAGCACAAAACAAGGTGGACGGTTTTGCCTGTGTCAGTTGCGCATGGGCAAAGCCGGCTAAGCCGCATCCATTTGAGTTTTGCCAGAACGGCGCCATGGCGACTGCATGGGAGATCACTGCCAAACGCGCGGATGCTGATTTTTTCAAGCAGCATACCTTGTCAGAGCTCGAAACATGGAGTGACCATGAACTGGAAGCGCGTGGAAGGCTGACTGCGCCCATGCGCTGGGATGCTGCCACGGATCGCTATCTCGAAGTCAGCTGGGAGCAAGCTTTAAAAGAGATTGCGCAGCAACTGCAAGCGCTGGATCCTAAATCCGCCGTGTGGTATACCTCCGGTAGAGCCTCTCTTGAAACCTCTTATCTCTATGCATTGATGGTGCGTATGTACGGGTCCAACAATTTGCCGGACAGTTCCAATATGTGCCATGAAAGCACCTCGGTCGGCTTGCAGGAAAGTATTGGTGTCGGTGTTGGCACCGTGGTGCTGGAGGATTTTGAGCACACGGACTGTATCCTGTTTTTCGGGCAGAATGTGGGCACCAACAGCCCACGCATGTTGCATGACCTGCAGGATGCCCGCAAACGCGGCATACCGATTATCACCTTCAATCCCTTGCGCGAACGCGGCCTGCTTAGTTTCACCAATCCGCAATCGCCTGTGCAAATGCTCACCGGGCAGGAAACGGTGATCAGCACCCACTATCATCAGGTGAAACCAGGCGGCGACATTGCCGCGATCACCGGGCTTTGCAAAGTACTGTTTGAACTGGATGATGCAGCGATAGCCACACATTCAGACAGGATCCTCGATATCGATTTTATCCAGACCCACACTTCAGGAATCGAAGCATTTGAAGCATATGTACGCCAGACTGACTGGCAGAATATCGAACAAGAGTCAGGGTTAACACGGTCTGAGCTTGAGGATTCTGCCCGGATATATGGTAAAGCCAAAGCCGTGATTGGCATATTTGGCATGGGGTTGACCCAGCACCGCAACGGTGTGCACAACGTACAAATGCTGGTCAATTTATTAATGTTGCGCGGCAATTTGGGCTGGCCGGGCGCGGGGATATGTCCGGTAAGGGGACATTCAAATGTGCAGGGGCAGCGCACAGTGGGTATTACCGAAAAACCTGAACTGGCGCCTTTGGATAAACTGGCGGAGCTTTACCATTTTGAGCCACCGCGTGAAAAAGGACTCAACACTGTTGAAAGCTGCGCAGGGATTATTGACGGGTCCGTTAAGGCATTCATCAGCTTAGGCGGAAATTTCCTCCGGGCGGTGCCTGAGACCAATCAAATGGAAGCGGGCTGGCGCAATATGAGGCTGACAGTCAATATTGCGACCAAGCTCAACAGAAGCCATGTCATCCACGGGGAGGTGGCTTATCTGCTGCCCTGCCTGGGGCGCATTGAAGTTGACAGGCAAGCAACAGGAGAACAAAGCGTGTCGGTGGAAGATAGTACCGGTTGCATGCATGGTTCGCGTGGCCAGGCTGAACCCGCCAGTGAAACACTTTTGTCTGAAACCCAGATCATTGCCAGACTGGCGGCTGTCCTATTCCAGGACAACAAAAATGTAGATTGGCATACCTGGGCGGCCGACTATTCCCTGATACGGCAAGCAATTGAAAAAACCTATCCGGGCACTTTCTCGCACTTTGAATCCCGCCAATGGCAGCCGGGAGGATTCCGACGCCCCATGCCTGTTCTGAACCGGGAGTGGAACACCAGGAATAACAAAGCCAATTTTATCTGTCCGGATGATTTAACAGCGGACCCCGATACCAAGGTTTTTGAAACTGAAGGCACGTTGAGGCTATTCACTATCCGCAGTGACGGCCAGTTCAACACTACGGTTTATCACCTTGACGATAGATTCAGGGGCGTTTATGGCACGCGTAAAGTGTTGTTCATCAGCGAGGAAGATATCAGTGGGCATGGCTTCAAAGAGGGTGACCTGGTCACCGTGACCGCTGCCTGCAACGATGGGGTGGTGCGTAAAGTCGAGAACCTGCGATTGACCACTTACCACCTGCCAAAAGGCTGTGTTGCCGGATATTTCCCGGAGTGTAATCCTCTGATTCCTTTATGGCATCACGCCAGGAAAAGCATGGTGCCCGCCGCAAAGTCCATCCCTGTCAAACTTAGTTTGCAAGCATAAAACGATTTTAAAGATGACCGTACACCATGACTGATAACGAACCTACCTTGCGACATCATGAGCCGCAAACCGTGTCTGACCGCATCGCCCTGGCAGTGGTCAAATTCATGCGGTTTTTTGCCGACGCCTTCTTTTCTGGCCGGTACGGGCATAGGGCGGTCGTGCTTGAAACCATTGCCGCTGTGCCGGGCATGGTCGGTGGTGCTTTACAGCATCTGCGATCCCTGCGGCGGATGGAAAACGATGATGGCTGGATCAATACACTGCTGGATGAAGCAGAAAATGAGCGCATGCATCTGCTCACCTTTGTGCAGATCGCAAAACCCAGTTTGCTGGAGCGGGTACTGGTCATCATTGCGCAAGGTATTTTTTATAATTTATTTTTTGTGCTCTACATGTTGTCTTCAAAAGTAGCACATCGAATCGTAGGCTATCTGGAAGAAGAAGCGATCTACAGCTATGGCGAATATCTTGCCGAAATAGATGCCGGGAAATACGAGAACGTACCTGCGCCTGCGATTGCGATTGAATACTGGGATCTGCCGAAAGATGCGCGATTGCGTGATGTGGTGATGGTGGTCAGGGCGGATGAAGCCAAGCATCGCGATGTGAATCATGGCTTCGCCAACCAACTGGAAAATGCCTGAGTCAGATTTAGGTAGGATCGACAACCAGAAGAACCTGTTGTCTGCTAATCACATCACCCCGGCAATCATTGCCAGTGCGGAGTGTTTAAATATCTAAAAGTACCTTTAGCATCCGTTCCGGGTGATTAATGAAATCATGCGTAATTTGGTAATGCTCTGTGTCTTTATATTCAGTGCGGACCAGTCCGGCTGAAGTGCAGGAGTATATCCAGGCATCCGGGTATGCCATCAGGATAGGCGAATGGGTAGCAATGATAAATTGCGAATCGTCCTTGATCAGGTCATGAATGCGGGAGAGCACAGCCAGTTGCCGCTGCGGGGAAAGTGATGCCTCCGGTTCGTCCAGGATATACAGCCCTTTGCCGCCAAAGCGATGCATCATCAAAGCCAGAAAAGACTCGCCGTGTGACTGTTCATGCAACGAGTGGCCACCGTAAGAATCAATGACAGGTGGGCCGAAAGAAGGCTCTGCATCCAGGTTTTCAATTTCGGTTGCTACGTTGAAGAAGCTCTCAGCGCGCAGGAAAAACCCATCCTTTGGTTGACGGATGCCTTTGGCAACGCGGATATATTCATTCAGTTTAGAATGCGACGCTCTGGTTCCAAAGCGAAAATTTTTGGTGCCACCTTCAGGATTAAATCCTAACGAAACCGCAATGGCTTCAAGCAATGTTGATTTTCCGGAGCCATTTTCACCTACCAGGAAGGTAATCTTGGGATGCAGTTCCAGCGTTTGAAGGGAGTGGACGGCGGGTAAGCAGAATGGATAATCCTCAAAGGACGCGATATCTTCCCGCTTCAGGCTGACACTTCTGGCATATTGAGATGAGATCATTTCTAAGTGATTAGCTATGTATTGTCTGTAATCAGTTTAATTGTATTCGGCATGCTAACCATTGCCGAAAAGGGGTAGAGAGGATTGCTGAGGTTTATCGATGGCAGACCCTACAACGACTTGTACCGTATCTCCAAGACGTAACAGACCGCCGCGCAGAATGCGTGCCGTTATACCGCCATGACCGCGCATAGCATTGTAGCCCCCTGTCCCTAGCGCATGTTCCATTTTAGAGCAGGGCTCACAAGGGCCAGTGACCTCCAGCAGCACATTGCCTATCAACAGATGCAACGGCTGGTCTTTAAATAGCGATTTAGTCGCCAGCAGATTGATGCCAGAAACAATCAGATTACGCCTGAGCAAAGCCGGATCAATCTGTGAATGGCCAGTGAGCGCTGCTATGACTGGTAAATGCTCAGCTTGCAGCAATGTCACTTGTCGTTTACTGCCGTTCGGATTGGATGACTGGCGCAAACTTGTGCGATCTCCTTGTAATCCAACGTTTGCAATGGCATGGACTTGATCTTGTTGTAAACAAGGCTGACTACGACCCGGACGCAGGTAAATCGCATCCAGCCGTCCGTGCTGGCTGAAATGCTGGGTCAATTGACGCAGGGTGACGGGTTGCATGAATGCTAGTGCGGATTGCCGCTAAAGCTATTTACTCACGATTGTTTTACCAATGGGGGCGAGTGAAATGACAGCAAGTTTTAAATGCTGAATACCAAAAGGAATGCCGATGATAGTGACGAAGCAAGCAAGTGCAGAAACGAGATGACCGATTGCCAGCCATACGCCGGCAAAGATAAACCAGATGACGTTTCCTACAAACCCAAGCACACCGGTACCAATATCATCCTTCTGATATAAATCTTTTCGACTGACTGCTTCTCGACCAAATGGCAGAAACGTAAATTGACCTATCACAAAACAGGCTTTTCCCCAGGGAATACCAACGATTGTAATGAAAGCCAGAATACCGAAAAACCACCAGGCCAGGCCCATGAAGAAGCCACCGAAAATGAACCAAAGAAAATTACCGATTGAACGCATCTTTATCCCCTGTTTTACTGTCTGTAAGTTTAACCTCTTTGTGTAGTGAGGATTCTGTTTTCAGGATCTGAATTATTGTTAGCGCTAACTCAGCGTGAAGTGCCATGCCAAGAGGCGTAAGCTGACACAGATAAAATAGAAGAAATTAATAAGTGCTACGTGTATTGACGACTTGTTACAACGCATGTAGTTTCGTGCTATTTACTTTGAATTGAATGAATGAATGAATGAACTTAAATCTTGAAAAAAACAGAATAGCAGGCACGGGCATTGAAGGATTGGATTCTGTACTTCACGGCGGGCTACCTGCAGGTCGTTTTTATTTGCTGGAAGGTGCACCTGGTTCTGGAAAAACGACTATTGCTATACAGTTTTTGAAAGAAGGCCTGTCTAAAGGTGAGAAAGTGCTATACGTCACTTTGTCAGAAACTGCTGAAGAATTATATGCAGTAGGTGAATCCCACGGGTGGGATTTGGAAACAATGCCATTATTTGAGCTAGCACAAGCGGATGTTGCGCTCAGTTTTGATCGTGAACAGAGTATCTTGCATCCCTGGGAGGTAGAGCTTTCGGAAACCATTAAGCTTATTACTGACAAAGTTGAAGAAATACAGCCGACAAGGGTTGTGTTTGATAGCCTGTCAGAAATGCGATTGTTAGCCCAAGACTCCCTGCGTTATAGGCGTCAGCTATTAATGCTGAAACAACATTTTGCCTCTAAGAAAATAACCGTCATGCTTGTTGATGATATGACGGGTAACGCTGGCGAACGGGATGTGCACCTGCATAGTCTTTGCCATGGCGTGATTACGCTTGAACGGAAAACACTGGAGTTTGGTGGCTCAACTCGAAGATTGCAAGTTCAAAAACTTCGGGGTGTGGACTTCAGTGCCGGCTTTCACGATTTCTCAATCAAAAAAGGCGGAGTAGTTGTTTATGCAAGATTGACTGCATCCGATTTTCATACGCCTTTTGTGGGTGAACCAGTTAAATCTGGAATCGATGAGTTAGACAAATTACTAGATGGAGGCATGTTAAAAGGGACGACTACATTAATTACAGGGCCTTCTGGCAGTGGTAAGACAAATATTGCCCTTCAATATATTGCCGAGGCCTGTAAACGTGGTGAACGTGCTGTGATCTATGAATTCGATGAGCGGATCGGTACGCTTTTGACGAGAGCAAAACTTTTGGGATTCGATTTCCAACAATATTTAGACTCCGATCTACTTCACATAAGACAAATGGATCCTGCCGAAATTACGCCAGGTGAGTTTACTTGTATAGTCAAAAAAGAAGTCGAAGAATGCCATGCCAAAATGATTGTGGTGGATAGCCTGGCAGGTTATATATCTTCTATGCCACAAGAAAAGCAATTACTTCTACAGATCCATGAAATACTGTCCTATTTAAATCAGCAAGGGGTGGTTACATTAATAATAAACCCACAACAAAGCCTTGTTGGAACGATGTCAGTAACCGGGCTGAATGTCAGCTATGTGGCCGATGCGGTGATTTTGCTACGCTTTTTTGAATTTGAAGGCAGAATCAGAAAAGCAATATCAGTTATTAAGAATCGAGGTGGTTCTCATGAAGATACTATCCGTGAACTGAGAATCGACTCACAAGGATTACGTGTTGGTGAAGTGTTAGATAAATTCAAAGGTGTTTTAACAGGGGTGCCAGATTTCAAAGGCAGCCCTGACCAATTATTAGAGCCACGAACAGATGAAAACCAATAGTGTCGTCGGGAAATGCACTGTACTGATTTTGGCTTCGCTCGGTAGAGATGCAGAATATTGTCAAACACTACTATCAAGCTCTGAAATTGACGCTCAAGTCGTGCATTCTGTTCATGAGTTAGCACTTTCTGTTAACGATGAAACAGGTGCAATTTTGTTGACCAGTGAATCTATAGCGCGAATAGATCTGGCTATATTAATTGATGCCTTAAATGCGCAGCCATCCTGGTCTGATATTCCTTTCATATATCTTGCACCAGCCAAACTTGTCTCTTCTCATACCAGCAGTAGCGTAGTCCGCAATTTGTTGCCTGAAAGAATCTCTAACGTAATGGTGCTTGAAAGACCGTTAAGTAGGGAGTCATTCATCAGCGCCGTAAAGTCGGCATTATTTGCAAGAGTCAGACAATATGTGATTCGGGATCAACTAGAAGCGCTCAATCAATCTGCAGAACAGTTACGCGTTTCTAATGAGCGTATAGATCTGGCACTAAGTTCTGGGACAGTGTTAGGAACTTGGGTCTGGGATGTTCAAAATGACATACTGACGGGTGATGAACGCTTAGCCAAAACTTTTGGAACTAGTGCAGATGCATTGAAGAATGGCGTGGCTGTTGATACATTCGTTCAATTAATCCACCCTGAAGACAAAGACTATCTCAATCAGATGATTGCTGAAAAGGTCAAAACAGGAGGAGCCTATAGAGCTGAGTACCGTGTAAAAAATGAAGATGGTAGTTGGCGCTGGATTGAAGCAAATGGTAATTGTGAATTAGATTCACAAGGCGTTGCCATACGTTTTCCAGGGATTTTAATTGACATAGATGAGCGTAAAAATGCTGAAGAATCCTTAAAGCAAAGTGAAAGTGAACTTCGATTAGTCACTGACTCACTTCCTGTATTGATCGCATTTATCGATCTCGAGCACCGGATTAAATTCGTGAATAATGCTTGCGAGACTTGGTTTTACAGGCATGCTAATGAACTCATAGGCCACCAAATAGACAGTTTTCTAGTCGAAAGAACGACTAAAGCCTCCTTGAAACATATAGTCAACGCATTAGGTGGAACTGACATCCGTTGCGAGCTTGCCTGGCCACATGCCGATGGTAAAAGAAGAGATGCAGAGGTGCGTTTTTTACCGCGATTCTCCAAAAGTTCATCTGTTGATGGATTTCATCTATTTGTAATGGATATCACCGATCAAAAATTGGGTGAAGAAATAGCACATCGCTCGCAAATCGTTTTGGAAGAGCGTATTGCCGAACGGACTTTGGCACTACAAACAGCAATGGATGAGCGTTTTAAGATTGAAGAAGCATTCAGGCAATCTCAAAAGATGGAATCTGTAGGCCAGTTAACAGGCGGAATTGCTCATGATTTCAATAATTTACTACAAGGTATAACCGGGTCTTTGAATGTCATTAAAAAAAGCCTTGAGCTTGGAAAAGCCATAGATATAGAACGTTATATTGATAATGCCCTGAATGCATCGTTTCGTGCGGCTGCCTTGACGCATCGCTTGTTAGCTTTTTCACGTAGGCAACCCTTAGACCCTAAGCCTGTTCAGGTCAATCCTCTTATAAAGACTATGGAGGATCTGTTATTAAGAACTTTAGGCGAAAACATTTTGTTCGAGCTGGACTTGGATGAAAACCTTTGGGAAACACTTTGCGATATTAATCAATTAGAGAATGCGATACTGAATCTGGCCATTAATGCGCGTGACGCAATGCCCGATGGTGGTCGACTAAAAATTAAAACCGAGAACGTCGTAGAAAAAAAATTCGCTAGTTCGGATGAAGCCGAATTCATCAGAATTTCTGTCAGTGATACTGGAACAGGCATGCCACCTGATGTGATCGAACGCGCGTTTGATCCGTTTTTTACCACCAAACCGCAGGGTCAAGGTACAGGGTTAGGCTTATCAATGATTTATGGTTTTACCAGACAGTCTGAAGGGTTCAGTGAAATTGAAAGCGCGGTAGGTGACGGGACAACCTTGCACATTTATTTACCCAGGTACGAACCCAAATATAGCTCATTGCCAATAGCTGAAAATAAAACTGCATCTGACTCTATTACAGCAGATGGTCAAGTCATCTTGGTGGTTGAAGATGATGAGATTATTAGGGAACTTGTTGTGGATGCACTTCAAGATATCGGGTTTAAAACGCTTCAGGCAAATGATGGTCCTTCCGGCCTGGATATTTTAAAAAGCAAAACGCCCATTAATCTACTACTCACAGATATCGGACTGCCAGGGCTGAATGGTAGGCAAATTGCAGATGCTGCCCTGATTGACAGAACTGACTTGAAAGTCTTGTTTATGACTGGTTATGCCGAAACCGCAGTCGCTTCATCCGGATTTTTACGAGAAGGTATGGCAATGATTACTAAACCATTTGAGATGGATTCATTAATCATTAAAGTGCATGAGCTCATTTGAACTGCAAACAGAAGTCTTTATTAAAGCCTAACAATCATATGAATGCTCAAGCCATCAGTTCCTGATCCATTGCCAGCACTTAAGATTAGCCACGAGCTATTAGCCACCAGTTTTAGTGTTCAAAATAAATTTGCATCTAAACATAGGGGAACTGGGTACAAGATAGTACAAAAAAAGCCAGGTTAGTAATCACTATCTTGGCTTTAACTTTTCTGTGTGGTGCGCACGAGAAGATGAAAGTGGGCACTGGTCAATTAAGATCGTTGGTCGCTATGTTGACTTGGCTTGTGAGATTTAATTGATCGGGGCGGGAGTATTTCAGATAGTAAAAAAGCCCAGCATTCGGGGTGGGAATGTCGGGCTTAGTCATCAGTAACCTCGGGTAAAGATTTGATGTGATTCAAATATAAATTCTTTAACACTACCAGTCAAAGATAACTCTATGTTTTCGATAACGTCGGGAATAATTCCCATATCAATACAGAGTGTTTCCCGTCATTCTTATATCAGGGCTTGCTTTACCACTAGGACTGTTAGATGTGAGGAAACTTATCTTTAACGGGGTGAATCAATCCCTACCCGCATACACTGATTTGCATATTGGTCTAATGCTAAAAGGCATCTCTTCGGGGGTGCCTTTTGGTTTTATAGTCACTGCCTTTCGTGGATATGAATCAGGCTTAACTATGCTGTTTGATCATACAGGGGCTGCAAGGAAGATTCGATGGTATCTCTTAAAGCGGTAGACGGCAAAGGTTTGCTGAACAGATAGCCCTGTGCCTTTTCACAATTATTTAATCTTAATATTGTTTTTTGCTCCAAGGTCTCAACCCCCTCGGCAACCACTGTGAGTTTCAGCGTGTTCGCCAACGCAATGATAGCAAGCGTAATGGCCTGGTCTTCGGAGTCGTGTGCTATGTCCATGATAAAACTGCGGTCGATTTTGATGGTGTTAATCGGGAATCGCTTCAGGTAGCTCAGCGATGAATAGCCTGTCCCGAAATCATCGATTGAAATGCTCACGCCTGCTGCCCGCAAGGCATGAAATTTATTGATCGTAGACTGGGAGTTATCCATGAGCACGCTCTCGGTCAACTCAATATTGAGCGACGACGGATTGATGCCTGTCTCTGACACTATATCGAGGATTTTATGCACAACATCGAACTCTCGTAGCTGCCTGCCGGAAAGATTCACATTCATGATGAAATCAAAGCCAAATTCATCGCGCAACTGTTTTTGTTGCAGGCAGGCCTCACGTAATACCCATTCGCCAATTGGCAAGATGACGCCGATGCGCTCTGCACAAGGAATGAATACAGCAGGACTAATATCGCCATAAATGGGTTCGTGCCATCTCAGCAAGGCTTCAAAGCCAACGATCTGCTCGGTTCTTAAATTGACAATCGGCTGATAGAACACTTCAAACTCATTGCGGCTTAAGGCGCCTCTGAGGGCATTTTCCAGGTAGTGCCTGAAATGGGATTCGTCATCAATTTCTTTAGAAAAGAATTTGAAATTATTCTTTCCTTCATTTTTTGCCCGGTACATTGCGTTATCTGCAGAGCGCAATAAATCGGCCGCTTGTATCGTCGGTTGTGTAGAACCACTGATGCCGATACTGATTCCAATGTATAAATCATTGTTATTAATGATGAATTTCTCTGCACAGTCGTGGATCGCTTTTGTCGCTAATTCACGCGCATGTGAGAATTGATTGTTGTCAGATATGAGTATGGCGAACTCATCTCCGCCTATACGGAACACTTCATCTCCCGATTTGAGCTTATTTTTGAGTCGCTGCCCCACTTCAGCTAGCAACTGATCTCCGATTCTATGACCATATGTGTCGTTGACCACTTTAAAATCATCCAGATCGATAAACATCAAGCAGCAAATTTTGTTAAACCTGGCAGCTTCGGCAATTTTTTTAGGTAATTGTTGATTAAAGAAATGCCGGTTCGGCAAGTGGGTGGTTGTATCAAAGTAGGCTAGACGATCCAGGGCTTTTTCTGTTTCTTTTTGTTTGGCAAGTTCAGTTTCAAGCTGTTCATCTCTTTGTTCGATACTGATTAGCATCGAGTTGATACCCTTGGCCAGACTGCCAATCTCATCTTGAGTCAGCAAATGACTGCGAACGGAATAGTCATGGGTGTTAGATACCTTACCCACAAGGCTGGTCAAGCTTAAAATAGGCTGGGTCAAAAACTTGTTAATTTTTATCGAAACCAAAAGCGATAATATCAACCCCATCATTGCAGCAATGGCTACCGCCAGGATCAACAGACTCAATCGGGTGTTTAATTTATCCAGGTTGGCTTCTATAAACAGGGTACCAATCACGCGGCCATCGAACACAATATCTTTGATGAGGATATGCGTGTTGAAGCTGGAGCGTTGATTTTTCAGTGCTTGAAGGATTACTTTGTCATCCAAATGACGATGAGGTTTTGCAATGCCATCTTTTTCATAATTGGCTAATAAAGCACCCTCGTGGAATATGTAAGCGCGGTTAATGCTGCTCATTAACTTGAGCGTGGACAGGATTTCATTGGTCGTATTTTTATCGCCGAATAAAATTGCAGCACTGCTGCTACGCTCAATGATGGTTGCTTGCGTGTCCAAGTCTTTGTATAAGTCATTTCTGAAACTGGTATAGCCGTAACCTAGAACAATGGCTAACAGCACCATGAGTGCAGAAACAGTCACTAGTCCTTGCGCCAGCAATAATTTAATCCGTATAGACAGGTTTTTTAATCTAATTGAAATCATCACTCACGCACCTTCTGTGCCAGCGGGATCAGTTTTGAACTAAGGGATATATTTGCTTTGCGCGCTTTTGCCAGATCAATATCAAACACCAAACGGTTATTTTTAACAGACAGGTTGATAATACCCGGACCGTTGCCGCTGCCGTCTTCTCCAACCGTAAGCACATGTTCAGTGCTTAGCTTCTTTGCAATTTTTGCGGAGTAGCTTGAATCAGGGGTATTTAAATACACCATTTGGCATTCTGTAATATCTGCAGACTCAGAAAACTGGGATAGTTTTATTTTCTTACCATGCACCGTTTTATTAGCCAGTACATCAGGACTGAGGCTTTCGGCAACCTTTTCTAGCGTGCAAATATTGAAACTGGGTTGGTCATTGGCCGGCCAGTCGGCGAATTGTGCGAAGTTGTACAGGTAAGCCGAACGCATATCCAGTTCGGGAATGGCGGCAGCCAACCTATTGCAATAACAGCAACAAACGACAGCAGTAAAGAATGCGCAAAGTTTCTTCATGGCCATTGATATACCATCTGAACCCAGACGTTCCTGCCATCTTGAAGAATAGTTTCCTGAGTGTTGAAGCTCGATGCTGCAATTGCGTAATCACGGTTAAACAGATTGCGTACCGTCGCACTCAGATTCACATGAGGAATGAGATTGGTTGAAGATAGGGTGACATTCATCAGGCTATAACCGGCGATGTCGTTGCGCTGCTCGGTTAACCGGCGCCCGAATGATTGCAATTCAAGCCCAAGGTATACTTTGTTGCTTAACAATGGCATAGAAAGGTTGGATTTGAATAAATGCTTGGGTGAATTCACGAGCCACTGTCCATTACTGTCTTCAGCAAGTTGCCATGAGTAACTGGTTTTCAAGTGAATACCAGACTTCCAGAAATGATCCAGTTCGATGTCTGCGCCGCGTGTGCTGGAGTCGCTCAAGTTCCCATACTGCAAAATCCCTGTCCCGCTAATATCGTTAGTGGCAATCAGGTTATGGGTAGTGTAATAAAAAAACGAATTCTGAATCTTGGTCTGGTTATCCGGATGGTTTTCTATGACCAGTTCAGTGGCATTAACGGTTTCTTTCCGAAGATTTTTGTTGGGCACCAAAAAGCTAGGGTCTGAATAATATTTCTCATAAGTATTCGGTCTCCTGAAAGCTGATGCATAGGAAAGTTTCAAATCAGTGACTTCATTTGCCGAATAAATAGCTGCCAGACGGGGGCTGACGAACGTTGCATTTTTACCGCCATAATCATACCGCGCACCCAAGTTCAGCTTGAGGTTATTGCGCCACTGATATTCATCCTGCGCATATCCACTCAGGAGATACTGACTGTTCTCGATGGAGGCATCAGGCAGGTAAAAATCCTGCTGGTAATCATTACGGTATTCCACACCGTAGAGCAGTTTGTGGTTGATGTAATTTGTATTAGTGAATTTTGCCTCTGAGCCCCACCAGCGTCCCAGGTTTTTATCTGAATATAGGTCGCCGCTGAAAACAGCCCGGCTCTGGTATTGGTACTGGCCGTAATATGTCCTGTAAGAGGCTTTAAGTGCTTCACTGACGTCCTCGTCGTATTTAAGGTCTACGTAGCCATTGCTGTCCTGTAGCCAGTTTGGACTTGTGTTGAAGTCAGCACCGAACTGGGCTGTCGGATCACTTTTGCGGCGGCTCACGAACGCGCCACTTAATGTCCATTGACCAAAAATCAGCTTGCCGAAAAAGCGCCGGTTGCGCTCATCATCCAGGTTTTCGGAACGACCGTTATTGGTCGTAGGGGAGTCGAATTCGGGGTAGTAATGGGTTTGACCGTCACTACTAAAACGCGAGGCTGAAAGTAATATATTCAAGCCATTATCAAACGTTTTACCATAGGTAATACGCTCTTTCTGGCTACTAAAGCTTCCAGCATCCAAGCCAGTCAGCAGGCCATTAATATCATCACCTTTTTTGGTGATGACATTAATGATTCCATAAAAAGCACCGTTTCCGTAAGTGATCCCGCCAGGGCCAGACACATACTCGACCCTTTCGATCAGTTCGGCATCCAGCAGGCCATCATTGCCGAGGTAGCCAGCGTTATAAAGATTGTCGTTAGCCTGGTAACCATCGATGAGCAGCATTACCCGTCCGGCATAGTCGCCGGTGCGCCCAAATCCCCGGCCACCCATATAGGTATAGGTGCGGTCATTGGTGGTGTAAAGTCCACGCATGCTATTGATAATGTCAGCCAGGGAGCGGTAGCCAAACTTGCGAATATCTTCTGCAGTGACGGTACTGACCGCGGAAGGCGCATTGCTGATTTGCTGGCCGATTTTGGAAGCAGTGATGATTTCTGTCTGGACCAGGCTTTCAAACGGGATGTCCGTCACATCTTTGGAAGCCCCAAAAACAGACGTGCAGCCGAGTAAAGCGATCAACGATACAAAAGTTTGAAAAAAAGATTTTTGAGAGCAAAACTGCATGCTCATTTAACGGTTTCTTTGAATAGATCTTTAACAAAAAAAGCGGTATTTACAAAAGCAAAAAATAAGGTTTTCTGATAGAGAGTGATTCACTGCTTTTTTACATTATTAGCGGCAATCAGCTAGTGTTAACTCGGTTTTCAGAAAGCCGGGTAAAACCGCAAATGGTGAAATAAATGAATGCCACAAAGTGATAAGAAGGGCTGAAAATCAGGTCAGAAGAGCCAAGTTGGTAATCCCTATCCTGGCTTTGCTTTTGTTATTGGTGCGTCCGACAAGATGTCAGTAGGCATTGGTCAATTAAGAATCCGTTAGTTAGAACCAACGTTGAAACCTATTGCTAGCCATTGCCGAAAAGGGGTAGGGAGGATTGCTGAGAATCAGCAATGTCAGTCCCTGCAACGACCTGTACTGTATCTTCAATACGCAAGAAACCGCCACGCAGAATGCGTGCCGTTATACCGCCATGGCCGCGCATGGCGTTGTAGCCCCCTGTCCCTAGCACTTGTCCCATTTTTGAGCAGGGCTCACAAGGCCCCGTTACTTCCAGCACCACATTGCCTATCAATAGATGCAACGGCTGATCTTTAAATAGCGATTTTGTCGCCAGCAGATTGATGCCTGAAACAATCAGATTACGCCTTTGCAAAGCCCGATCAAGCTGTGAATGACCAGTGAGCGCTGCTATGACGGGTTAATGCTCTGCTTGCAGCAATGTCACTTGCCGTTTACTTCCATTCGAGGCCGATGACTGGAGCAAGCTTGTGCGATCTCCCTGTAAGCCAATGTTGGCAATGGCTTGTGCCTGATTTTCTTGCAAACAGGGCTGACCACGACCAGGACGCAGGTAAATGGCATCCAGCTGTCCGGGATGGCTTAAATGCTGGGTCAACTGACGCAGGGTGACGGGTTGAATGCTGGTGTGGGTTGCCGGTAAAGCTATTTACTTACGATTGTTTTACCAATTGGGGCGAGTGAAATCACAGCAAGTTTCAGAACAGGCCTTTCCCCAAGGGATGCCGATGATTGTGATGAAGGCCAGAATGCCGAAAAACCACCAGGCCAGGCCCATGAAAAAGCCGCCAAAGATAAACCAAAGAAAATTTCCGAGTGAACGCATTTTTACTACCTTTTTTATGCGGATTTAACCAATTTAACTACCATTCAATTTGAAGTATTCTTTTTCGAAACCTTTTCCCTGAATTACTCTTCTTGTATTAGTTAATCTAATACAAGAGCTTCTTACGTCCCAAGGAATCTCATCCATTTTTTCTGCAATTTGTATGTAAGATTGAAAATCATTTGAAAGATATTTTAATACTAGAGTATCCAAGGCATCATTTAGAAGGTCTATACCGCTATCTGAATAGTCTGACTCATAATCACACCAAATAATGTGGTTCTTATACACAATGAAATGACTCTTACATCCGGTGTCACGCCAAATTGAGGGGAAAACTGTTAAACCCTGCTTAGTTTCATACAGCCGCCAAGCTTTGCCGGCACGAGGATCCAAATTAATAGTTATATTTTCACAACAACCATCCGGGCAATTGAATAATATTGATCTAAGAGTGCCTCTATATACAATTAGAGCTTCACCTGGTTGTAGTCGATAAGAGCCAGCTTCACTTATACGTTCAATTTGAGCTCGAACAACTAGTTTTTTCGCACGTTCATTTGTAGACATAAATAAATTTATTACTTTAAGGTTTTTAAATGTTTCGTGATTTGGGAAGTTAAGAGATAAGCATAGGCCAACACATCATCATCAAGTTCAGTTTCACTTGGATATTTTGCCGCTTTAAATAACCGATAAGCAAGACAACCTAAATACTCTAATCGATCATCATCAGAATGAGCGAATGAGATACTTCTTATTTGGCGTATTGAGTTCCAAACAGCGGCCCATCGAAGCGGGTCATGAGCTAATTTGGGAATGCTCATCTTAAAGTTAGGAAATGTGTATAGTTGATCTACAACTTTTCTCCACTCTTCAAATTCTTCAAATTCACTAGGCCATCTCCGAAAAGCGATCGAGACTTCCAACGCAGCTGGGTCCATCGATGGGGCACCATAGTCTACCGAAGCAAAATCTATTAAAATCGCTTCTCCGTTTCTTGAGAAAACATTCTCAGTGTGCAAGTCTCCATGCATCCTGATTTTTGAGAAATTCATGTATGGTAACTCGTTAAGAGCTTCAACGAGCTTTCCTGGTTCCAGTACGTTATCGTCTAGCGATTTGGCTCTCTCATATCGGGTAATTAACCTATCAAAATCATCTGATTTTAAAGGGGATATATTAAAGATCGGAGAATTGCTGGCATTGGCATTGAGAGGGTATCTCCATGCATAAAGCGCCTGATCAAATAAGGAATAAATCACAGATCTTCCTTGTCCATTTTTAAGTGCAGACCACAAACTGTCAGAATTCTCGACAAAGTTGCCTACTAGTAATCCCACCTTTGCGCCTAGGATAGAGCGTCTATCGTCAACATTAGGTCTTAGGTTGAATGGAATGGCTGACAGTACATGATCTTTGTAATTTGTCATTTCCTTCAATATTTTTTCACGCTCATCGACCTTGGCAAAAAATGGAGTACTTCTACCAACATCAAGGATATGACTAGTCACATGAATACAAAAAACATTCCTTGCAGAAAATCCAGGTCTCAATGGTTTAAGATGTATTTCTTTGAAGTCTGAAAAAGCTCTTTTTAGTAAAAGCTCAACTTCTGCATCTAGAGGTTTAGAGTCATTAGAAACAATTTGGCAATCTGAATTATAAGAAAGAGTCTGATTGTGAAGTGCATGCAATAGATGTTTATCTAAGTTTAGTTTGTAGTCATCTGCATTCACCAAGATGGTTATTCGGTGATTAAGCCCCTCTCTAGACAGGCTTAAATTTATGCCGTCCAAATCAGTAATCTTACATAAAGCTATAACCCTAAGCCCATGATTAAGCGATGGAATAACAAGTTGTGAGATTTTGGTTAGTAAGACGCTCAATTTTCCAGAGCTTAAATCAAAAACTATAGATGAAGCTTGGGAAAATTCTAAATTAGACAGGCTTTGACTAAGGTCAACTTTACAATAGACCAGGCCAAATAATTTGATGAAATCCGATTCTGATAAATCCGATTCACCAACAATAAAAACTTTAGCCCTTAATGCGTCCATGCGTTCTCGTCGGAAGTTGCCAATTAGGACCTAAGCCAAATGCACCATTTTTTGAGCACACAATACAGCTAGCATCTACATTCTGTCTTACGGATCTAACAACCCCCTTTATACCGTCGTAAAATTGTAAAGTAGCATTTGTTGGGATAGCTGTAACTACTCCCAAAAACATGCTGACAGCTAATGAAGACATGGTTGAATTGATGGAAATAACAGCTGGCTGAACTATGCCTTGAGATCCTTGAAAATAAGGGTCCATCTTGATTTGCTCTTCAGACATTAATTCTTGTCTTATCTGGTTGCCATCCAGCAAATTGCCGCAAATCAAGCATCCCTGTCCTGGCGTAAGTAATTGTGCACGGCCAGTGATATAGGTAACTTCCGATTCAGAAGTGGTAATGCTTACTCCAATGTCCACTACAGGAATGAAATATTGGTATGCAACTTGATTCAGGACTGCTCGACTTGAGTGAGAGTCAGTACAAGAGAAAATAAAATCGCAATCTAATAATTCCTGCGCTACTTCAGCATAAGTTATATCGCCTTGAATCAAGCATAAACTACATTCAGAGTTCAGTTCTCTAATTCGAGAGGCGGCAACATTTACCTTGGGAGTTCCCACGTCTTTAGGACAAGCTCCTACTAAACGATTGAGATTAGTGACTTCGACTACATCTGGATCTACCAACGTAAAATCTGTTATACCGAGATGAGCAAGTTGCATCGCTACCACAGAGCCAGTTCCCCCGAGCCCAACAATCACCACTTTTAGAGAGCTAAGTACCTTTTGGCCATCAATACCAAACGCTCTAACCTGGCGATCAAATTTGTCGGGTTGGAAGTGGTTTGTTGAATGTTTTGAGTAAACAATTCTTTTAACCCCTATTTCAATAATTTCTATACTTTCATCGCCCCCCAATTTCTTGGCCTTACATCCATTAGGTGTCAGAAGTAGCGACCCATGCTGGATGTCAGGTACCCTAGAGTTCATTAATTGAAGAAGTTGAGCCTCACCATCCTCATCAATAATTGAAAAACATGGGATAGCACCTTCAAAAGGGTGAGTGTGGCAAAAAATGACTGAGCATTGATTCACTCGAGCACGTTTAATTAAAGATATCAAGAAATCTGGGTTAATTACTGCTGAATATTCAGTTCTTTCAACATAATAATCTGGTGGTACTGTTACGATCTCAGAAACTAAAAGTCTTTGTGACGTGGCATTTCCTGTTGGTATGGCAAGGATGATTGCACACGTCTCAAGATCAGAATCCAACAGGTTTGCATATAGGTTTGCGAAACTGTTGCCCGGAAAAATTAGTTTAGTCACTTCGCCTCTACAAAACGATTATTGATGACTCCAACATAGCTTAGCAAGTTATCCCTGCTGGCATTCCAAGCACTAACATGCCATGAGAACCATAAATGATTAATGTTAACTTCTGGTATGGGACTTAAATTACTGGCTTGTGGCATCGCCCCGTTAGCAAGGCGGACATTTTCATCTATCCAGAAGCAATCAGGTGCTGCAAATGGATAACCAGTAGGTGCTAAGAATTTCACTGTAACTTTATCCTGACTCCAGCCTGCAGGCAAACTCATATCAGGTAGCGTAATTAAGCTTGCGCCACTTGGAAGTGGCGCCATAGTCGCATTCGGATACTTTTCGCGAAGAACTTCGAATTGTCTTTCTAGCGTGGACATTATATTCACCCAAAAGTAGCCGGTGGCACAGAGTAAAAGTGACGAGTCCCTAAATTTTTATCAAGCGACACTGTTTTGTCGTCTGCAATGGTTTCATCCGGATTATTTCCAGTACCTTCTAAAACAAGGGCATGTGTGGTATCAAAGTTCGGAATCAGTGCTTTGATTTGTGCCCCAGTTAAGGATGAAAGGTTCGTTTCAATTTTAGCATCACCAAAAAAGAAAAAATTGTTAGTTGTACTCATAAATATTTCCTAAAATTAGTTGCAACTCAAATGCAATTCTATTTAAAAACTCAACATTCAAACTGCCGAATGTGAGGCCAAAACTTCAAGATTAATCGAATGTAATGCATGGAACACATAACTATAAAACCATATTAATCACAATATCAGATCTTTTTGATCATGTATAGTGATATTTTATGTTTGTTGCTTGATTCGAATACATATATACTTTCAGAATATTTGAGAAGAGATTTGAATTTGATGAATTTACAACTTTCAGAGCTAAGTAAACTGCAAATTGAGCGACTTAAATTCATTGAATTTAGAGCTTATTTTTTGGGGGAAATTAAACGATCCGATATTATGGATTATTTTGGAGTAGGTTCTGCGGCAGCTACGCGTGATTTAGCTTTGTATAGGATGCACTCTAAAGATGGCATATTGTTGGAGCAAAAGAGTAAAGTTTATGAGCCTGCTAACAACTTTAGACCAATTTTCAATCATTCTATAGACCAGGTTTTGAATGCACTTTCTCAGGGTTACAACGAAACCACTGATAAATCAAAATCGCTTTTGCTATCAGAAACTCCCAGAGTCTTGAGTAGACCAAGTTTAGAAATTCTTGCTCCAATTAGCAGGGCAATCTATCGTAAAAAACCTGTTTCAATTTCATATTATTCTTTCAGCAGTGGGTTTACGCAAAGGGAAATTGTTCCTTTTGCACTTATCAATAATGGTCATCGGTGGCACGTAAGGGCATTTGACCGTAAACGTAATACTTTTCTTGATTTTGTTTTAACTCGCATCAAAGAACCTTTGTTGCTTGAAAACTCAAAAGTTTTTGACCATGAATTATGTCAAGAAGATGACTATTGGTCCCGACTGGTGAAACTCGAGCTAGTGCCACATCCTGGAAGAACTCTAAAAGATCAAAGAATAATAGAAATGGATTATGAAATGGAAGACGGAGTCGTGAATGTACAAGTAAGAGCAGCAATTGCTGGGTACTTACTAAGGCAGTGGAGTGTTGACTGTTCTGTAGATCATCATTTGTCGGGAGAGGAACATAGGCTTTGGTTGAAAAATCATCCTATTCTGTATGGCATTGACAGCGCTAGACTTGCGCCGGGATATGCAGTCACCAAAGAGTGAATGTTTTCAAAAGTACAGAATCACTTATCCATAATACTATGAGGTATTTGAATACGTTCGAAACTCTGTCGAGTTATTTAACGTTGCAATTTCACTAGATTTTGCAGATAACATACTAAGTACAACCGCTTGAGCCGACAAAGTATAGTTGTGTCTTTAATTAAAGTTACTGGTCATTAGAACAGTTCCGACAACTCCTTTCATTCCAGCATCAAGATCTTAAATAAGGTATTTTGATATCGCTTTTCCTGAGCGGGCGGCACTCTATTAAGTGGTTTTCATTTCAAGTGGCAAAAATAAGCGATTGTGCACATACACTAGTTTTTTTGTTACCTTCTAGAGTAGCTTGCCACAATTGAACTGAGAGTTTGTTCAAGGTTGGGAGGAAGTAAAAAAGCCAAGTTAGTAATCACTATCTTGGCTTAGCTTTTCTGTCTGGTGCGCCCGGCGAGATTCGAACTCACGACCCTTGGCTTCGGAAACCAATACTCTATCCAGCTGAGCTACGGGCGCAATCCTGCCATTATAGCAAATAAGTCGCGCTGCCTTGGCGCACGAGCCGTGTTTTTCTATGCCTTTGCTGGCATAAGTCGCCTGAAATAATCCTGTCATAGAGCCTGACTATGCTTGTTTCCTGAAAACGTTAAAGTTATTTAAGCATATAAGGATATTGCATTATGAAAGCCATGATTCTGGCTGCTGGTAAAGGCACACGTGTTAGACCGCTCACTTATGAATTACCCAAGCCTATGATTCCCGTATTGGGCAAACCGGTGATGGCTTACCTGATTGAGCATCTCGCCCTGCATGGGGTGGCGGATATTATGATTAACGTGAGTTACCTGCACAAAAAAATCCAGGATTATTTTGAGGACGGGCATCGCTTCGGGGTGAATATCGGGTATTCGTTTGAAGGCGATATTGTGGATGGGCAGGTGGTGCCACACGCGGTGGGCTCTGCTGGCGGCATGCGCAAGATTCAGGATTTCAGTGGTTTTTTTGATGAGACGACGATTGTGTTGTGCGGCGATGCGGTGATTGACCTTGATATCACGCGCGCTGTGAAGGAGCATAAAGAGAAGGGCGCTCTGGCAAGTTTGGTGACGATGCAAGTGCCTATGGATAAAGTCTCTGGCTATGGCGTGGTGGTGACCAATCAGGAAGGGCGCATTATTTCTTTCCAGGAAAAACCTAGCCAGATGGAGGCGCGATCTAACTGGGCCAGTACCGGTATTTATATTTTTGAGCCGGAGGTGCTGGACCTGATTCCTGTTGGTAGCGAGTTTGATATTGGTTCGGATTTGTTCCCTTTGCTGGTGCAACGCGGATTGCCGTTTTATGCGATCCAGCATCCGTTTAACTGGATAGATATCGGTGTGGTCGCGGATTACTGGCTGGTGATGCAACAGATGATGCAGGGGTATTTCCCTTCGATGCCGATTCCCGGCAAGCAAATCAAACCCGGTGTTTGGGTGGGGTTGAATGTGCATATCGATTGGGAACACACGCAGATTGAAGGCCCGGTGTATATCGGCTCCGGTTCACGCGTCGATAAGAATGCACGCATTATCGGCCCGACCTGGATCAGCAATGGTTGCCATATTCAGCGTGACAGCACGGTGATACGTTCCATTCTGTTTGATTACACCCGCATTGCGCAAGGCTACCAGGTGGAAGAGCGGATTGTCTGTGGTGAGTACTGTGTAGACCGTGATGGCCGCATGATGCACATCGATGATGAGAATTGCGACATTATCTGGACCGATGCACGGGAGAAAGTGGTGTATCCACAGAATTATGCTTATGCGCGGCTGTGATGTGAGTGTGCGCTCACAAGTCTATTGTTTTTTAGGTTTGTGAATGTGGTTGTAAGCGGTTTTTGTATAGTCCGTTGACTTCTGTTTGACATAGCAGTTTAAAGGATTTGTCATATTCGCTACGTATCCTCTAAGGTCTTTGAGAGAGGATACCAAAATGAAAAAAATCACTTTAATGCTGGCATTAGCGTTAAGCACCATGAGTGCTGCGCAGGCCGCGACAACTTACCAGATCAGCAAGGAATGGTCATTTGCCCATAGCGGCAGTGGCTACCTGGCTGAAATTCCAGCTTACGATGCGATCACCAACACCATCTGGGTGGCAGGTGTTAAAGGCGTGGATGTATTGAACGCCAGCACCGGCAGCCTGGTGCAACGCATTGATACCAGCGCTTTCGGCAGCATCAACAGCGTGAGCATTAAAAATGGCCTGGCTGCATTCGCGATCGAAAATAACACGCGTACCAACGCAGGTATCGTACAACTGTATGATACTTCCAGCAGAAGCTTGGCCGCTGGCACCAACAGCTTTACGGTAGGTGCTTTGCCGGATATGGTGACTTTTACGCATGACGGTTCAAAAATCCTGGTAGCGAATGAAGGCACACCGGATAAATATGGTTCACGTATCGGTAATTCCGTGCCACGTAATTATGGTGCTGCAGCGAACGACCCTGTTGGCAGCGTAAGCATCATTGACGTGGCTTCACGCACAGTAGCTGCGACAGCAACATTCACAGGCGTGCCGACTTCAGGTTCACATATCCGCACCAACACCGGAATGGATTTTGAGCCGGAATATATCGCGGTGAGCCCGGATGGCAGCAAGGCTTATGTGACATTGCAGGAAGCCAATGCGATTGGTATTCTGGACCTGCAAACCAACAGGTTTACCAACGTGGTTGGCCTGGGCACAAAAGACTTCAGCCAGCCAGGTAACTCGATTGACCCGTTGAACAACGGCAGCATCAGTTTTATCAATCCAAATGTCAAAGGCTTGCCTATGCCAGATGGCATTGAAGCTTATTCTGCAGCTGGCAAGACTTACCTGGTGACTGCGAATGAAGGCGATTTCCGTGAAGATGACGGTGACCGTTCTGCAGCCAGTTCATTAGGCGCAACCGGCGACTTGGCCAATATCCGTGTCTCTAATACGGATTCTTCGCCAGGTGATTTATATGCTGCAGGCGCACGCTCATTCAGCATCCGCGATGCCAATGGCGCGCTGGTATATGACAGTGGCGATATCCTTGATAAAGAAGCAGCAGCACGTGGTATCTATGATGATGGCCGCAGCCGTGACAAAGGTGTAGAGCCAGAAGGTGTTGAGCTGTTTACACTGGATGGCCGCACGATTGCTGCTGTTGGCTTGGAAAGAACCACCACCGGTGCGATTGCGTTGTTTGATATCACTGACCCGACTAAAGTCAGTTTTATCGACATGATCGTGTCTACCGGTGATTTGGCACCGGAAGGTTTGACCGCGTTTACGTTTGGCGGGAAATCTTACCTGGCATTTGCTAACGAAGGTTCTAACACGACTTCGCTGTATAGCATCAGTGCAGTGCCAGAGCCAACTTCAGCCGCGATGCTGGGCCTTGGCCTGGTAGCGATGAGCATGATGCGTCGCCGTCAGAAATAAGCTGATGACAGCAGTACATTCAGCATGACCATAAAACAACCAGACATTCATTGTCTGGTTGTTTTGTTTTTACAGTAGCTATTAAACTTGTATGGTTTCCATGTAGCCATGTTACGTTTCCTGACAATGGGTTCTGCGTTATAATCGCCCAGGTAATTTCAAAATTAATGGGGCGCAGATATGTCGGGTTACAAGGAAGGTTCAAGCATCAAAGAGTTAATCATTGTGATACCAGGCACAATTATTGGGTTCACTCTGTTAGTGTCATTATTAGCTTATCTTTTTGGCGTGATTGGCAGTGAAAAACCTGCACCAGCCAAAGAAGTCACAGAAGCGGCAGAACAAAAAATAGCCGCAAACATCCAACCGGTTGCAACGGTTGAAGTGGCAGCAGACGCTGGTGAGCATGTTGAGAAAAGCGGCGAAGAAATTGTAAAAGTAACCTGCGCGGCCTGTCATGGTGCCGGTGTTTTGGGTGCGCCAAAAATCGGTAATGCCGGTGACTGGGGCCCACGTATTTCACAAGGTTACGAGACACTGGTGAAACATGCGATTGAAGGTATCCGTAGCATGCCACCACGTGGTGGCGGCGCTGACCTGACCGACCATGAAGTGGCTGAGGCCGTGGCTTACATGGCGAACCAGGCAGGGGCGAAATTTGATGCTGCCAGTTTGAAGAAATAAACTGCATGTTATGTAAAAGCCGCTTGTCACAAGCGGCTTTTTTATTTGCAAGCGGCGCTTTGTTTATAGTGCAAAATAGAGACTGAGGTATTTTGGGTGGCAGACATAATGACAAGCACAGGTGGCAGGCATGGCAAGATTTGCAATTGGTGATATTCAGGGCTGCTATCACTCGCTGATGCAGTTATTGGCTGAAATCAATTTTCAGCCTGCGCATGACCAGCTATGGCTGGTGGGCGATATCATCAATCGTGGTACCGGTTCGCTGGAGGTGGCGCGCTGGGCTTACGCCCATAAAGACCAAGTCAAACTGGTGCTGGGTAATCACGAATTGCATGCGATCGCTGTGGCGCATGGCGTGCGTCCGCCGCATCGGTTTGATACGCTGGCCGAGATTTTTTCTGCATCTGATGGTGGCGAGCTCTTGCATTGGTTACGTCAGCAGCCATTGATGGTGCTGGAAGACGACTATGCCATGGTGCATGCAGGTTTGTATCCGCAATGGACATTAAGCAAAGCCAAACGGCTGGCTGAGGAAGTGGAAGCGGTGTTGAGCGATGCGGACTATGCCACCTTTTTATTCGCCATGTACGGTAACACCCCGGCGCAATGGAATGATGCGTTGCAGGGAATGGACAGGTTGCGCGCTATCGTCAACGCCTTTACCCGTATACGTTTGTGCAGTGGACAGGGCGAGATGGAATTCACCTTTAAAGGTGAAGTGCCGGATATGCCTGCGGGTTATTACCCCTGGTTTCAAATCCCCGACCGGCGTTCAGCCGGTGCACAAACGATTTTGTTCGGCCATTGGTCTGCATTGGGTCTGCACCAGGGCGATGGCGTGGTGGCGCTGGATACCGGTTGTTTATGGGGGAGACAGCTCACGGCTTATAATCTGGATAACCGGCAGGTGGTGCAAGTGGGGCTGGACGAACGGGATAGGCCGGCGGCAGGTGGCGGTGACTAGCGCATTGCTGGCATGATGGACCTCTGGCTGGTGGTGGTGGCTTCTTTCCTGGCCGGTATCATGGATGCCATGGTCGGTGGCGGTGGCCTTGTCACTGTGCCTTCGCTGTTATCCACTTATCCGACATTGCCGCCTTCGCTGCTGCTGGGCACCAATAAATGCGCCAGCGTCTTTGGCACGGCGGTTGCGGCATTACGCTATGCCCAGCGGGTCAAACTGGATTGGGCCTGGCTGCTTCCGGCAGCGTTAGTGGCTTTTGCCGGGTCGTGGCTGGGTGCGTGGACTTTAACAAAAACAGATCCTGAATTTCTACGCAAGCTGTTGCCGCTGATCTTGCTGTTTGTGTTGTTGTATACCTTGCTGCATCGCCAGTTTGGCATGTTGCATAGTCCGCTACGCACGCAACGTAACCGGCTGTTACTGGCCATGGCTATCGGCGGCCTGATTGGCTGGTATGACGGTTTCTTTGGCCCGGGCACCGGCAGTTTCTTTATTTTCCTGCTGATACGCTTGCTCGGCGTAGATTTCCTGCATGCATCAGCCTCATCCAAAGTGTTGAATGCGGCCTCTAACCTGGCTGCGTTGCTATTGCTTGCGGCGACTGGTCATGTCTGGTGGCAGGTGGGGCTAGCGATGGCGGCAGCCAATGTGGCAGGTAGCTTGCTGGGCACGGCACTGGCACTCAAGCATGGCGCAGGGCTGGTGCGGCGGGTATTTATTGCGATGGTGATACTGTTGATTATGAAAGCTGGCTGGCAGGCTTATGGACCATGATCAGGCGACCGCTTGCTGGTTAGGCGTTTGCATGCTTTGCGCTTTGTGATTTGGCGGTGGTGTAGGGGAGAGCACTTGCGTGATTTCAGCGTGTGAAAATTCGGCCAGTGCCTGGCGGCTCATGTCCCTGGCCACAATCGGCTGGCAAAAATGCAAATGCACTGTCGGTGACCGCATCTGGATAAACGCCAGCATGGATTCAACCATGGTGGTTTCACCGGCATAAGCGGCGGCCTGGTTAAGGCTGCCATCAGGGTGCGCATAGCGGATCGCCACCGGAATGACGATGGTGTTGGCATCAATCGCGGCCTGTATCAGGCTGCTTTTGAAAGGTAACACCTGTGCGCCTTCTGTCGTTGTCCCTTCCGGGAAAACGCATAAATTATCCCTGAGCTTCAAGGCATTACTGGCAATCTGCACCACGCGCGCCGCATCGCGCTGTCGTGTACGGTTGATGAAGATGGTGCCGGATTTTCTGACCAGGTAGCCAAATACCGGCCAATTCCTGACTTCAAGCTTGGCAACAAAGCGTACCGGCAGCAGGCTGTTGATAGCGTGTATATCGACCCATGAGATATGGTTGGCGACAAATAATACGCCGTGTGTGTCTTTGCCCGGCAGTGCGCCACTGGTGGTTAGGCTGATATTGAAACAGCGTAACAAACGGCGGCACCACCATTGAATGATAGCCATACGAACGCTGCGATTGGCCACTGGCAACACAACGGTTGCCAGTGTTAATCCTAGCAATACATGCAAGCTAATGCGGGCGATGCGCCACCCGCGGATTAGAAAATGCGCCTCGGTTGAGTGGGTGTTGATTAAATGGTTATTAGACAAATTATTTCAAGAAATGCGCTGCATATCTGGGGTTGATGCGGGAGAGAGGTAACAATACCAGCATATCAGCAGTATTAAAAGCCGGGTCCCAGGCCGGTTCGCCACAAATGTAAGCGCCCAGACGCAGGTAGCCCCTGATTAATGGCGGGCAGGTGACTGGTAATGATTGATCCAGCGCTTCAATCGGTAACGGGTTATGCGGGAACACGCGGTACTCAGCTGGGGAAAGATATTCTTCGCGCAAGCTGCTGAACAGTGAAGCCGCCATATGGCCGCCATCGTGCATGGAGATGCTGGCGCACCCTATCATGTATTCATACTGGCGGGCCATCATGTATTTGGCCAGGCCTGCCCAAAGCAATGTAATGGTTCCGCCGGTGCGGTAATCTGCGTGCACGCAGGCACGGCCTACTTCTACTGTTCTATCGCTTAACGGCGACAATCTGCTTAAATCAAACTCACCGGCTGAGTAATAGCCGCCAGCCAACATGGCCTGCATCGGGTTGAGAATACGGTAAGTGCCGACGACTTGCTGCGTGGCATCATCGCGCACCAGCAAATGGTCACAAAAAGCGTCAAAGCCATCAACATCCAGCCCGTTAGTGCTTTTGATGTGTGCGCCCATTTCTTCGGAAAATACCTGGAAACGCAGGCGCTGTGCTTCGGCAATTTCTTCTGCGCTTGTGGCAAGGGCCACGCTGAGTGAGGCGGCCTGCTTGCGCGAAAGGTGGATACTGTTTTGAATGGCAGGCTGAGGAATGCCAGAATGATCAATGCCGGGTTGCTGCAAATCTTGCTCAAACATCACGCTTCTCCTTAGTGATTTAGCGAGATGATAGGATTGCGATGTGAATGATTGGTGACGATGTTGTGACAGTTGTGTGACGAAAATGGCTACACGCAGGCAATAAAAAAGAGCGACCAGGTCGCTCTTTTAGATACGCAATGTTGCTTAGCTGAATGTTGGCTTAATGGCTAACACGCGAAGTAGAGCCATTTTCCACGATACGCACACGGTCACCCGGGGCGAATTGCTCATCGGCTTCCTGCACGATAGACACCAGGTTGCCGCCGTCCAGTTTGACAGTGATCTCATAAGCGTTTTTACGTGTCACGCCTTCTTCAATCGCCGAGCCTGCCAAACCACCGGCAACCGCACCAATCACCGCGGCAATGATGCTGCCTTTGCCACCGCCTATACTACTACCGGCAATACCACCAACTGCACCACCTGCGACAGTCCCGACTGGAGACTTGGTGCCTTCCAGTTTGACGCTACGTACGCTCTCGACCACACCGGTTTTCACGGTTTGTGTTTTACGCGCTTCGTCGCGCGAGTAGACACTGCCGGAGTTGGAGCTGGCACACGCGCCTAGAAATCCTACCATGACTACCAAAGCAACCCACTTTAATGCACGCACTTTCATGTGTTTTCTCCTGAATTATTTTCTATAGCTCAATATTGGTTTAGCGCGATGCCGGACGACTTAATGAAGGGTCTTCCTTGATCGCATCCTGTACCAGCGCATGGCTGTAAATGCTTTCAATCTGTTCCCGGCTGGCTGTGTGATTCTGGCCACCGCGATGCGCAATTTTAATCGCGCCCAAGGTTGCGGCCAGGCGACCACAGGTTTTCCAGTCCCAACCGCGTGCAATGCCATATAACAAGCCTGCACGGTAAGCATCGCCACAGCCAGTCGGGTCTACCACCGCTTCTGCTTTAACGCACGGAATTTCATGGCGTTGACCATCTGCATAAATATGTGACCCTTCGCCACCCAGTGTCACAATCAGGGCTTTCACTTTGGCGGCGAGTTGCTCCAGTGTCAGCCCTGTTTTATCTTGGATGACCTGGGACTCATAATCGTTCACTGCCAGGTAGTCTGCCAGCTCAATAAAATAGAGTAATTCTTCGCCATTGAACATAGGCAGGCCTTGTCCGGGGTCAAACATGAACGGAATCCCTGCTTCGTGGCATTCTTTCGCATGCTGGAAC
>DATHWT010000068.1:0-3535 GCA_035460345.1 Methylophilus sp.
TTTTCTGTAGAACGCTACTTCAACTGGGGCCAGGTCAGCCAGTTTTTGCAAAGCTTCTCCCTGTTTGCCGAACAACGCATACTTGAAATCAATATCCCGACCGGCAAACCCGGTGTTGAAGGCGCTAAAGCCCTGCAACAACTGGCAGAGCTGCCAGCCGCTGATACCACCATTATCATCACCCTGCCTGCGCCTGACCGCGATATGACCAACAGCGCCTGGTATGAAGCCCTGTTGCAACAAGGGGTGGTGTTGATACATAACCAGGTGCCGTTAGCGCAATTACCGGACTGGATAGGCCAGCGGCTGGCCTTGCAACAACAGACCGCAGATGAAGTTTCCCGCCGCTTTATTGCGGAGCAGGTAGAAGGTAATTTACTGGCGGCGCACCAGGAGATCCAGAAACTTGGATTGTTATACCCGGCAGGCTCCTTGTCAGAAGAAGCGATCCGCCAGTGCGTCCTCAATGTGGCACGTTTCGATGTATCGCAACTGGGCGAAGCCATGCTGCACGGCGACCAAAGCCGCATCCTGCGCATTATTGAAGGGCTGCGCGAAGAAGGCGAAACTGCCGTCACGGTGATGAACCCGCTGGTGTGGTTGTTCCGTCCCTTGTTGCAAGTCCGCATCGCCATGCAAAGCGGGCAATCCATGCAGAATGCATTGACGCAGGCCCGCCTGTTTGGTGACCGCCAGCAATTAGTTAAACGTGCGTTGGAATTTTTACCGCAAAAGCATATCGAAGCAGCACTGCAAAAATTGTCAGACATTGATCGTATGGCAAAAGGTGTCGGCGATGGCGATGCATGGCTGGAGCTATCGCGGCTGTGTACCGGCATTGCGCGTATGGCCGCCAGCAAATCGGCAAGAGCCAATGCAGCAAGAGCACGCTAACATTCAGGGTGAAGCTGGTTTAGGATAAAATAACAAGTTATGGACATTCAACACTACATGAAGCAACTGGGAGAGCAGGCACGCGCCGCCTCCCGTTTGATGGCAAAGGCGGATACCAACACCAAGAACCAGGCCCTGCGCAATATCGCCAGCCTGATCCGCCATCACGAAAAAGCCCTGCTTGCCGCTAACCAGCAAGACCTGGACGCCGCCAAAGCCAATGGCATGGAAGCCGCGATGCTCGACCGCCTGGCACTGAGCGAAAAGTCAGTGGCGACCATGGCCGAAGGCCTGGAGCAAATCGCCAGCCTGCCAGACCCTATCGGCGAAATGAGCAACTTCAAATACCGCCCTTCCGGCATCCAGATCGGCCAGATGCGTGTGCCTCTGGGCGTGATCGGCATCATTTACGAAGCCCGTCCGAACGTGACGGTGGATGCTGCCGGTTTGTGCATCAAATCCGGTAACGCCTGTATTTTGCGTGGCGGTTCTGAAGCCATTCACTGCAACCAGGCACTGGCCAAACTGGTCCATCAGGGCTTGCAACAAGCCGGTTTGCCACAAGCCGCCGTGCTGGTGGTTGAAACCACTGACCGCGCTGCCGTGGGCGAACTGATCACCATGAAACAATATGTAGATGTGATCGTGCCACGTGGTGGCAAAGGCCTGATCGAGCGTATCAGCAATGAAGCCCGCATCCCTGTCATCAAACACCTGGATGGCAACTGCCATATCTATGTCGATGATGAAGCTGACCTGGATAAGGCTGTGCGCATTCTGGAAAACGCCAAGACCCAGCGTCTGGGTACCTGCAACACCGCCGAATCTTTACTGGTGGCGCGTAGCATTGCACCTGTTGCCCTGCCTAAACTGGCTGAGATGCTGATCGCGAAAGGCATAGAAATCCGCGGTTGCGAAGAGACACGCGCACTGGTGCCACAAGCGGTTGCAGCCACTGAAGAAGACTATTACACCGAATACCTGGATGCGATCATCTCCTGCAAAGTGGTGAGCGGGCTGGAACAGGCGATTACCCATATCAACCAGCACTCCAGTCAGCATACCGAAGCGATTGTGACCGAGAACTACACTAAAGCGCGCCAGTTCCTGCGTGAAGTGGATTCCAGCAGCGTGATGGTCAATGCCTCCACCCGTTTTGCCGATGGCTTTGAATATGGCTTTGGCGCCGAGATCGGGATTTCGACCGACAAACTGCATGCGCGCGGGCCTGTGGGTCTGGATGGATTGACTTCGCTGAAATATATCGTCCTTGGTGACGGCCACGTTCGCGCTTAAAATTGCATGAATTTGGTTCATCACGTTGTTACGCGTGCTCGAAATCCTCATGTACAAATGTACATTGCGGTTTCTGTGCTCCGGGTGCCTAGTGCTGATTCCACATTGATGCAATTTGAAGATTGATTGATGCGCCGGAACGCATGTACTTTTTAATGATTATTTCGGATGCAGCACAAGGCGCACGGAGCGCAGTAAACGAGATAGTACACGCTGGTACAGCGAGTTTAAGACAACTAACAACGTGTTGCGGTGAAGGCTTACCTTTAGGTTACGCCGAAGCCAAAAAACCGTGCAACATCGCGATGCGCCGGAAGAATCATTAAAAAAATGGAAATCATCGGACTGTTCGGCGGCACCTTTAACCCAATCCATAACGGGCATTTGGTGCTGGCGAAAACCGCACTTGATACCCTGCATTGCAGCCAGATCCGTTTTATCCCGGCAGCCATCCCGCCACATAAAGCCATCCCGGCAGTCACCGCACAGCATCGCGCTAATATGGTCCAGTTAGCGATTGCGGATCATACTGAATTTATCCTTGATACCTGCGAACTTGATCGCCAGGGGCCCTCCTACACTACAGAAACTTTGCACCTGCTACGCCATCGCCTGCCGGACAAAGCGCTGTGTTTAATCATGGGGCAAGACAGTTACCTCAAACTGCCCAGCTGGCACCGCTGGCTGGAATTGCTGGATTATTGCCACCTGCTGATCGTGCATAGAGCAGATGTTGAACACACGCTGCAACTGCACGCTGCGCATGAAAACAGGCTGGTGGATATCACCGATGCACCTCGAGAATTTGCCGAACAAGCCCATGGCTTGATCAGTTACTTGCCTGTGACCCCGCCGGATATTTCATCCACGCGCATTCGTGAAGCCTTAGGTCAGGCCGACATTGCATCCGTCCCTGGAATACCCGAGAAAGTGCTGCAATACATTAAATCAAATCATCTATACCAATCGTAGGCTGCACTCGTTTCTGAACTGACAGTTCATCCTTAAAAAAGAAAAAAACCCAAGAAAATGATCCTTGGGTCTTTTCAATTGCCTTGTAAAGCAGGCATTAGCCTATGCAGTGAATCTAGTGTGTTGATGGCACGCCAATAAGTGTTTTCAGTTCCTGAGCGTTGATTTCGCCGTTGGCACCATGCACTTTGCTAAGAATTTCTTCCTTGCGGGCGGTAAAAGTCACTGCCAGTGCGCGCAGGTCCAATTCCTTTGATTTCCTTACCTCAGGAAACATTTCTTCCTCTTCTTCATCCACATGGTGATTAATGTACTCACCAAGCACGGTGACTTTTGCATCGTACATTTCGTCTTCCGGGTCCATGCTCTGAAT
>DATHWT010000069.1:0-13569 GCA_035460345.1 Methylophilus sp.
TTCCCTTATGAAAAACTTTTCCTTCTCAACTGCATGGCGTCAGCTGTTTACACCGCAGATTTTATTGATCTGGGGCGTCACACTGTGGCTGATGCTGTTTGATAACTACGCATTGGTTTCACATTTAACCCAGCTGTATCCGCCATTGGCGGGACAAAGTGGCTTGCTGATCAGTCTGTTGCTGTTTTTTACGCTGGTTACTGCATTGTGGCTATTGCTGATCAGCCATGGCCGTAGTGCACGCTGGCTTTTAGCGCTAGTCATTTTCAGCAGCGCGTTTGCCGGGTTCTATATGCAGGAATTCGGCATCATTATCGACACGGTGATGCTGGATAACTTGTTACAGACCGACCGCAAAGAAGCGGCTGGCCTGCTTTCGTGGGATATGGTCGTCTTTGTCAGTGTGATTGGTGTGTTGCCGGCTTTATGGCTGTTATTTAAAGCACCGCAAACATGGTTTAAACGCGACAGCCTGCGTATTCGTGCCTTGCATATTGGCTTATTACTGGTGGTGATGGTCACATGCGTCTGGCCCTACTCTGCCGGCTACGCCAGTTTTATTCGTGAGCATAAACTGGCGCGTATGTATGCAAACCCCAGCTTTATGCATTATTCCATGATCAAATGGACCAATCAGCATCTGAGTATCCCCGAAAGTCACGCGCTTGAGCAAGTAGCCATGGACACGCAAAGAATCGGGGCTAACACCAAACACGAGCTCGTGATCATGGTGGTGGGGGAAACCGCACGCTATGATCGCTTTTCGCTCAATGGTTACCACAAACTGACTAACCCGCGCTTGCAACAAGAAAATGTAGTGAGCTTTAAACAAGTGACTTCATGCGGCACATCTACCGGCGTGTCAGTCCCTTGCATGTTCTCGGTACTAGGCAGGGAACAATATTCAGCCAAAAAAGCCAGGCATATGGAGAATGCGCTCGATGTGTTGAAAGAACACAATGTGAACGTGTTATGGCGGGATAATAACTCCGACTCAAAAGGTGTTGCCACGCGCATGGCTTACGAAGATTTCCAAACACCTACCCATAATACGGTCTGCGATACAGAGTGCCGGGATGTAGGCATGTTAAAGGGCTTGGACCAGTATATTCAGTCCCATCAAGGCCAGGACATCATGATTGTTTTGCACCAGATGGGAAATCATGGCCCGGAATATTACCGCCGTTACCCAAAAGCATTCGAAAAATTCACCCCGGTCTGCCGCAGTAGCGATTTATCCAAATGCAGCCAGCAAGAAATTGATAACGCCTATGACAATGCGATTTTATATACCGATTATTTTTTGAGTGAGGTGATTCAGCTATTGAAGAAATATGACAATAACCATGAAACGGCGATGCTATATGTAGCTGACCATGGCGAATCGCTGGGTGAGCATGGCCTTTATTTGCATGCCGCACCTTACATGATTGCACCTAAGGAACAAACCCATGTACCCGCCATTCTATGGTTGGGCAAACAATTTGATTATTCACTTAGCCAGGTCCAGCCGTACCAGAATTATCCGTTGAGCCATGATGACCTGTTCTGCACGCTGCTGACGGCCTATGAACTCAAATCAAATACCTGCCATTCACACTACAACTGGCTGGTAGCAAACCCGCAGGTGCGCGCAGAACTTAAATTGCCACCCCTGCCCGTGTTACCGGAGACAGCTCCCCTCACGCCAGAGATAGTGCGCCAAGAGCCAGCGCTAGAGACTGCGAAAACAATACGTAACGCAGCATTAAGGCGTAGTAGCACTGCAACGTAAACTGGGAGGGTCGTTGAGGATTTTATTGGCGGCCACCCATAATATTGCGCGCACGCGGTCATCCAGCTTGCACGCATCGATATAGCCAATGGCGCTTTCGGTATATGCCACATAGCGGATCATTGCCTCTTGTGACTCCACGGTATATGGCGGTTGAGTGCCGTGGAAATACAGCTCGTTCCAGTAACCCACCTGCGATCTGGGGCTACTGTGCAAAACCTGCTGCGAAAAGCGCAGGCGTAGAGGATGGTCGCTGGACAAGTTGGCCGGATGTAATGGTGTGCCATGGTTATCGTATAACTTCTTGCGCCAGTACACGGAAGCAAGGTCATTAACAGCCACCGGCACACTATAAGCAGACTGCGCCGACACGATGACAGCGATCACAGGCTCATCCGCCATGACGATGGCGGGCATCAGCATGATGCATAACAACCAATATGCGCGCAGGGTGAAACGCATTAATACATCATCGCAAATGAAGTCGTAAATCCGCGCGGTATATCTTCATACTCGCCGTTACCGCCCACTATTTCAAACTTCAATAACTGATTTGGTTTAAGTCTCTTGGTCACACCAATGATCCAGCGTTCGGCATTGGGGGTATTGGGTTGATGCAAATTCTCCAGCCGTGTGATCCAGTACCAGTCATTCTTGATCAGGTAAGCACTTTGCAGGTATGCACCGCTACCGCCACCCTGGCCATGATCTATCTTACGGGTATACGCTTCACCACTGAGCTCCCAACGATCAAATTCGAGCAGGAAATCGACTCCAAGAATGCTGTATTTAGGTCCAAACGATTGTTCTTCGCGGTAAGTGGCGTAATTCAGGCCTATAGTATTCAGACCGGCATTTTCATTGGTGAAATTAAATACATTATTGATTGCAACCCGCGCACCGCGCATATCTTTGTATTGCGTTTCGCCACGGCTTTCCGGTTGCGCATTCATGGTCGCGCTGTAAATCTGGTAATCCAGTGAGCGGTCCTGGAACGGCAACGTGCCAAAAAACTGTATGCCGCTGGTAAAAGTGGGGAACAGTTCAGTAGTTGCCACGGGCCGGCTGGCTGTCCATACCAGCGGCGAAGCATGCAACTGGTTCCAGCGGCCTAAAGGCGTGAGAAAACGGCCAAGCCTTACGTTTGCGCGCTCCGTCAGGTTCACGTCAAAATACAAGCGCTCGGGATTAATGTACACGTCACGGAAATCCAACCCCTGCCTGTGCGTATAACTTGCCACATTTTCCAGGTCCAGTTCACCAAAAAACTTGATCCGGGTGTTTTTATCCCAGGTGACGATCATGGCTAACTCGTTCCAGTTAAGCCGGGTCGATTCCGTGCGGGGTACGTGCAGATCAACACTGGTATAGCCGCCCAAGCGGAAACCCTGCCAGAAGGACAGATCCTCTTCTGCCAATAGCGGCTTGCACATCAAGCAGAGGCTGATTACACTGATTGCGCAGCGCAATAACATTGTTAACATAATCACTTTCCGATCAAGCAAGTATTACGCCTATCATTTAAGTAAGCATTTTCTCATACTCCATGCCAAAACATGCGCCTTTAACCATCCGAAAAATGCTGCTAATTGCATTTTTGCTGGCAGGATTGCTGCCTGCACTATTGGTCAGTGTCCTCAGCTTTTACCAGGCACGCACTGCTTTACGGACCGAGATCAAACATGACCTGCAAACCACCGGCCAAGCAGTAGGAGAACACATAGACCGCGTGCTGTTTGAGCGCGTGCAGAACGTACGCAGCTGGAGCCAGCTGGCCATTATGCAGGACATGCAGATCGGCGATATTGATAAACGTTTGTCGGTATTTCTGGAAGAAACGCGCTTAAGTTATGCCGCCCAATATATTTCGATAGATGTGGCAGACCTGCAGTCCACCATTGTGGCATCCAGTGATCCGCAGCATATCAACCAGCGACTGAGCAGCCCACCCGTCTGGTTTTCGTTCAAGGAGGATGAGCAACCGATTACGATCTACCATCTGCAAAATGACCGTTTGATGATTTCTACTCCCATTTACTCTGACTTCACCTTGCAGCCCATGGGGCACCTGATTGCCACGTTTAACTGGTCAGTGATTCAGAACCTACTCAATCACGCCGCACAACACGCCACAGAGCTTGCACTGGTAGACGAGCATGAGCGCCTGCTGGCGCAATCCAGAAACTGGTCGCAGCCACGTTACAACCTGCATACCCACATTCCCATACAAAGCACACTACCCATCTATGGCTGGGAAGTGAAGCTCAATAAAGAGCATGATGTGGCAGTCGCACCAGTGCATAGACTAGGGCTTATTTTCCTGATCCTACTAATCGTAATTCTGCTCTTTTCATTAATACTGGTCAGGCCAATAGCAAAGCGGATTACCCAGCCACTGGATGATTTGCTTGGATTTGTGAAAAAACTCAGGCAACCCAATGTGGTGAGCCCGCCGCTCAGCGGTCCGGTAGAAGTACAAGCACTCCACCAGACCTTTACCAAGATGGCAGCTGATTTGGCTGAGTCAGAACAACAACTGACCCGTGCAGCCAAGCTGGCAGTGGTGGGCGAAATGGCGGCCGCCATGAGTCACGAAGTACGTACGCCGCTTGGCATCATGCGCTCTTCTGCCGATGTGTTAAAACGCGAACCCGCATTAAGTGAAGATGGCCGTGAAGTATTGGGATTCATCATTTCCGAGACCGAGCGACTGAACAAACTGGTCACAACGCTGATTGATTCGGCCCGGCCGCGCCTGCCGAGCAAAACGCCACTCGAATTGCAATCTCACTTGCAGCATGTATGCGATATGTTGCAAAAGCAGGCGCAGGATAAACACATCCAGCTGTCATTAAACGCGCCTGAGCCCGTCATCATTCATGTTGACCAGGACCAGATGACCCAGGTGATGGTTAACCTGATGATTAATGCCATTCAGATATTGCCCGAGCATGGCCAGGTCATTGTCTCGCTTTTTCATGACCAGCAGTATGCCTATATCTCTGTGGCAGATAACGGCCCTGGCGTGCCGCAAGGTCAGCAAACACATTTATTTGAAGCCTTTTTTACCCAGCGTGCTGGTGGCGTGGGCTTGGGCCTGGCGGTGGTCAAACAAATCATCGAAGGGCACGGTGGTACAATCACCTACAGCGCCAGCCCCTCGCAAGGCGCGCAATTTAACCTAGCACTTCCGTTTGAGCCGGAATAACAAATGTCAGCCCCAATTACTATTTTAGCTGTCGATGATGAACCGAATATGCGGCGCCTGCTGGAAATCAGCCTGCGCCAGGCCGGATATCGCGCCTTGTCGGCAGGCAATGGCCGCGAGGCGCTGGAGATTATCAAGCAGCAACAGATAGATTTGGTTGTCAGCGATTTGCACATGCCAGGTATGAATGGCTTGCAGATGCTGGAAGTCTTGCGTAAGGAGCATGAACACCTGCCGCTGATTATGGTGACGGCACAAGGCGAAATTAAAACAGCGGTGGAGGCGATGAAGCTGGGTGCCAGCGATTATATTTTGCGTCCGTTCGAGCTGGAAACGCTGGAAGTCGCCATTGATAAAGCACTGGCCGTCAAACGCATGCATCAGGAAAACACTTTCCTCAAGCAAAACCAGCAGCCGGATATTACTGGCCTGATCGGCAACAGTCCTAGCATGCAGTCTCTTAAACAAATGATTCAGCAGGTTGCCCCGGAACGGGCAACTGTATTTATTGTGGGCGAAACCGGTACTGGTAAGGAGTTGGTGGCAAAAGCCTTGCATGAAGCATCTCCACGTAATGCGGCCTTATTTGTTGCCATTAACTGTGCCGCCATCCCGGCGGATATTCTGGAATCAGAATTATTTGGCCATGAAAAAGGCGCCTTCACCGGCGCTTTAAAGGAACGTATCGGTAAATTTGAACTGGCGAATGGCGGCACGCTTTTCCTCGATGAAATCACAGAAATGCCAATTCAGCTGCAATCCAAATTACTGCGTGTATTACAGGAAAATATAGTGGAAAAGCTTGGTGGTAACCGGCAGATTGCGCTGGATGTGCGAGTAGTGGCCGCCACCAACAGGGACCCGATACAGGCAGTTAAAGAAGGCAAACTACGTGAGGATTTGTATTACCGTTTGAATGTTTTGCAATTACAGATTCCGCCATTGAGGGAACGCCAGGATGACATAGGCCAGCTGGCTGAATTTTTCCTAAGTAAACGTCAGTGCCAATTGAGCGAAGACGCGCGTTTATGCTTGCAGCATTATGCTTGGCCAGGCAATGTGCGTGAGCTGGAAAATATCCTGGAACGTGCGGCGATTCTGGCAGGTAACCAGACAATACAACCGAAACACCTACCGTCAGATATCAGCCATCTTTCAACGCAAGCCCCTGCAGAAATGACTGAAGCTGCAGAAACAAATATGCTTTCAATTCCACGCACGACCGAAGCCATGGAACGCAGGCTGATTTTGCAGGCTTTGGATACATGCCAGGGTAACAAAACCAAAGCGGCCAAGCTGCTGGAGATCAGTGAGCGATCACTCTGGAACAAACTTAATCAGTACGGCTTACGCTAATTAATTTTTTAGTTATGCTGTTGCGGCGAAAAGGGTATAAATACATTAGTGATCCCAGACATAAGCATCCATCGCCAGAATGCCGTAAGTAGTCTCTGGCGTGAATCTTTTGGGCACTCCCTGCGCACTGCCTGCCGCCACAAACAGCGGCATCAAGTGATCTTCACTTGGGTGTGCCTGACTGCCATGGTCACTTTCAAGCCGGTAATTCAGTAATGTTTCAGCCTGTTTTGTATGCAGTTGACCAGCCACCCAATCGGCGAAACTGGCCACATATGACAATGGCGCAGCATCGCGGTTGGCGCTAAAGAAATCTGACAAATTATGCGTGACTGCGCCGGAAGCCAGTATCAGCACATTCTGCGCATGCAGCGGTTGTAACGCATGGCCCAAGGCAAATTGCTCTGCCGGGCTAGTGCGGCTTTGTATCGATAATTGCGTGACCGGAATATCTGCCTCAGGATAAATCAGCGACAAAGGCACCCAGGCGCCATGGTCTAATCCTCGCTCGGCATCGGTATGCGCGGCGATTCCTTTTGATTGCAGCAATGCAACCACCTGATTCGCTAACGCCGGAGCGCCAGGTGCCGGATACTGAATGTCATAGAGTGCAGCAGGGAAGCCAGAAAAATCATGAATCGTGGCCGGATGTAACGCCAGGCTGACAGTAGCCACGCGTGTATCCCAGTGCGCGGAGATTACCAGAATGGCATCAGGTTTTGGCAGTGACGCAGCCAGGTGCGCCAGCAGCTGCCCGGTCTCACCCGGTTCCAGTATCAATGTCGGTGCACCATGCGAGACAAACAAGGTGGTCATTCAGCAGCTTCCGGCAAACATCTACTACTAAGGACGACGGTTATCCAGGCTGTAAGCGCCTGCGCCAAACGCCACCACTATCAGCAAACCACCGGCAATGGTCAGGTTTTTCAGGAACATGATTTGCTGGATCTGGTCAGCCAGGTTGAAATGGAACAGGAACGCGGTGGCAATCGTAAACAGTGCAATGCCAGCCGCAGCCCAGCGCGCCTTAAAACCTACCAGCAAAGCGATACCAAGACCCAACTCTACAGTGAGGGCGATGGCATAAGCGACTTCTGGTAAAGGTGCTCCTACACTCTGGATATAGCCTATGGTCCCCTCAGGATTGGCAGCTTTACCCACACCACTGATAATAAAAATCTGCGATAACAAAATGCGACCAATCACACTGACAATGGCTTGAAATGAATTCATGTTGTACTCCTCTTGTTTAGTTTTCTTGGGATGACCAGCCAAAAGCTATCTGATTGCTTGGCCAATCATGCGTATTGTATGCCGGAATTTAAATTTGCGAGTCCCTAATGATGAGACTCCTGCTATCGGGATAAACGCCTGACGCCAGGTGTCTATGCCCGGGCATTGATTGAACACCTGAATTACTGGCCGGATCAGGCGGAGCCTGACCCGATATTCCACTTACTTTCACTCGAGAGCGCTTAACCGCCTGCCACCATCGACGCTATAGCCGCCAGGACCAAACGCAATCACCACCAGCAAACCGCCAATAATGGTCGTGTTTTTCAGAAACATGACCACCTGCACCGGGTCCGCCATATTGCTGTGAAACATCAATGCTGTGATAAAGGTAAAAATCGCAATCCCGGCAGCGGCCAGTTGTGCGTGAAACCCTACCAGCAAAGCGATGCCCAAGCCCAACTCGACGAACAAAGCCACCACATAAGCCACCTGCGGCAGCGGTAGATGCGCACTTTCGATATAAGCGATGGTACCTGCCGGATCCAACAATTTAGAAATGCCACTAATAATAAAAATCAAAGATAACAATATCCGCCCAACTAAACTGACCCAACGTTGCCGCACATTCATACTCATCGCTCCTAATCATGATTAGACTCGTCGTCCGCGCGCCTCTATGGGCGCTACAAACATCGGTATGATGCAGCCGGTGACAGGCTAAACACATTTACCACTCAGCGACTCAGCCCCATCTGATTACCGGTGTATCACATTTGTTACTCTGCACCATTCTGGCGCTAAATACCAGCATATAAAAAACAACAGGTATTGACTTAATAAATTAACAATGTTAAGTTAACACCGTTAACAACTTAATGCCATTCTTCATTCATGCCGCCAAAAGTGAAAACCGAAGCTGAAAAACAGGCACTGCGCACCGTGATCATTGATGCGGCCCGTGAATTATTTATTCATCAAGGTGTAGAAGCAGTGACCATGCGCGCCATTGCCACAAAAATCGGCTATTCAGCCACCAGCCTTTACCTATACTTTAGCGACAGGGAACAATTACTGCGGGCGGTAGTGGATACCGATGTATTGAAACTGGCGCAGGCACTGAAATCCACGCTAACAATAGCCGACCCTTTGCAACGCTTTCTACAGTTCGCGCAGCATTATGTACAATTTGCGCTGACCAACCCCAACCATTACCGCATGATGTTTATGACCCAGCATCCACCCTGTGACCCGGCCTTCTCCAGTATCGAGCAAAATAATCCCGAGCAGGACGCATATTCACAATTGATTGACGTGGTCACCAGCGCCTTTGAAGCGGGCATTTTCAAACCGGTATTTACGGATGCGACACTGATCGCGCAAACGACATGGGCAGCCATGCATGGCTTGTGTGCATTGCAAATCAATATGGCTGAAGACGCCTGGATCAATTGGCGGCCACTGGAAACCCGCATCAACGCCATGGTGCAAATGTGCATGCATGGCCTGCTGAAAGAAGTGCAACATGCATAAATCTACTGTCATCTCCATTTGCTTCACCCTGCTGCTTGGCGCCTGCCACAAAGAAAGTCAGGAAGTGTCTGCGCCACGCCCGGTCTGGGTCATGACGGTAGGCGCTTCCGATCACCAGGTCGGTGGCAGTTATACCGGCGAAGTACGCTCCCGCTATGAATCTACTATCGGCTTTCGTATTGCGGGAAAAATCACGGCCCGAGAGGTCAATGTCGGCGATCAGGTTAAAAAAGGCCAATTGCTTGCCAGGCTGGACCCAAACGATACGAAGTTAAATGCGCAGGCTGCCAGTGCCGATGTGCAGAGCGCTCAAGCCAACCTGGCACTAGCCCAGTCTGAACTAAAACGCCGCGAGCAGCTTTACCAAAAACAATTCATTTCTAAATCCGCGCTGGAAAGCTATGAGACACAAGTGAAAACATCGCAGGCACGCGTAGCACAGGCACAATCGCAGGCCGCCGTCAGTCAGCACCAAACTGCCTATACGCAATTACTCGCCGACCGCGCAGGTGTCATCGGCATGATTCAGGCTGAACCAGGGCAAGTGGTCGCAGCCGGACAAACCGTGGCAAAAATCTACGATTTGCAAACATTGGAAATCCTGATTTCTGTGCCTGAATCCATGATTGATGTTTTGCAGGTTGGAGATCAGGCACAAGTCACGCTCACAGAAGCGGCTCAAGCCTATGCGGGGCGTATCCGCGAGATTTCACCCGCCGCCAACAGCCAGACACATGCGTTTGATTTGCGTATACAGTTGCTGGACATCGACCAACGCATTAAATTAGGCATGACAGCACAGGTGTCTTTTGCCAAGCAGAATCCCGCACAAAAAATCATCGTGCCATCCACCGCAGTGACGCAACATGTTACACAAGCGGCAGTATGGGTCATTGATAAAAATCATCAGGCACGCAGACGGCCAGTCACCACTGGCTCCCTCAACGAAGCTGGCATAGAAATTACTGCTGGCCTGCAAGCGCATGAAATCATTGCCACCATAGGTGTGCACACCCTGACTGAAGGCATGCAGGTACAACCGGTGTCCCCTGGCCCAGAGGTATTGCGCTGATGCATACACCAAACATGCCGGATGAACAGCCGCAGCATCGCTTTAATCTTTCCACCTGGGCACTCAAAAATCAGGCCCTGGTATTGTATTTTATTATCCTGACGCTATTGGGCGGCACGCTGGCTTACACCAATCTGGGCCAATCCGAAGACCCGCCTTTTACGTTCAAAGTCATGTTGATTCGTAGCAGTTGGCCTGGGGCTTCAGCACAAGAAGTCGAGCAACAGGTCACCGATAGAATTGAGAAAAAGCTGCAGGAAATCCCGTCGATTGACTACACCAGCAGCTATTCACGACCGGGAGAATCAGTTGTATTTATCGTGATTCGCGATAACACTTTCTCGCAGAAAATCCCTGAGTTATGGTATCAAGTACGCAAGAAGATAGGTGACATCCGCCATACTTTTCCAAGAGATTTGCAAAGCCTCACCTTTAACGATGAGTTCAGCGATGTTTACGGCACTATCTATGCAATCACCGCCGATGGCTTGACGCCGCAACAATTAAAGCGCCAGGCAGAATGGGTACGCGCCCGCCTGCTCAAATTGCCGGATATTGAAAAAGTCGACCTGTTTGGCGAGCAGCCGCAAAAAATCATTATTGAGCTTTCTAACCAGAAGCTGAACTCGCTCGGCATCAGCCCGGCGCAACTGGCGCAAATGCTACAACAGCAAAATGCCGTGACCGGTGCTGGCACTTTTGATGCTGGCTCCGAGCGCATCAGGATGAGTGTGAGTGGCCGCTTGCAAACGCTGGAAGACTTAAAGCGTTTCCCCATCCGCGCTGGTGAGCAGAACCTGAGCTTGGGTGAAATTGCGACGATAAAACGTGGTTATGCCAATCCGCCTGCGCAACGTATACACTTTAACGGCAAAGCGGCCTTATTGATTGGCGTCAGCATGCAGCAAGGTGGCGATGTCATCGCACTTGGCAAAGCCTTACAGCAAAATATCACCGGCATACAAAAACAGTTGCCGGTTGGCGTGCAATTGCAACTGGTCACATCACAACCAGATATCGTCCAGCACTCGGTGCAAGATTTTGTGCGCTCACTCACCGAAGCACTGATCATTGTGCTGGCGGTCAGCCTGCTCTCTTTGGGCTGGCGCACAGGCATTGTGGTCGCAGTGGCCATTCCCATTGTGCTCGCGGGTACTTTCCTGCTGATGGACTGGTTCAACATTGGGCTGCATAAAATATCGCTAGGCGCTCTCATTCTGGCACTCGGCTTATTAGTGGATGATGCGATTATTGCCGTCGAGATGATGGCGGCAAAAATGGAACAAGGCTGGGAAAGGATGCAGGCGGCCTCGTTTGCATTTACTTCTACCGCCATGCCTATGCTGACCGGCACCCTGGTGACTGTGGCGGGCTTTCTGCCAATTGCCACTGCGGTTTCTTCTACAGGCGAATACACGCGCTCTATTTTCCAGGTATCGGCGATTGCGCTGACGTTGTCGTGGGTTGCGGCCGTGATTGTAGTGCCATTTTTGGGCTATCACCTGTTACCAGATACGCTGGAACATGCCGATGCTTCTACAGGCATGCTGTCAAAATTGAAACAAGCGTTATCTTGGAAATCAAAGCCTGTCAGCGAAGCAAGTACTCACCACACATCACTTTACGACACAAAATTCTATCAACGTTTGCAGCGTGTTGTTGGCTGGTGCGTCAAGCATAAAGGCAGTGTCATCGTCGCCACGATTATCCTGTTTATCGTCTCCATGCTCAGCTTTGGCAAAGTTCAACAACAGTTTTTCCCGGACTCTACCCGCCTGGAAATTGTGGTTGATTTACGTCTGGCTGAAAATGCCAGTGATCAGGCCACGGATGGCGCCGTGAAAAAACTCGAACACTGGCTGCAGCAATGGCAAAAAAGCCATGCGCCATTACAAAATGTGGTGTCTTATGTTGGCTCCGGCGCACCACGCTACTACCTGCCTCTTGATGTGCAATTACCGCATCGCGCCTTTGCCCAACTGGTGATTTTAACCAACAACCTGGAGCAACGTGAGGCGCTTCGCAACGACTTGCTAACCCTGTTTGAAAACGATTTTCCACAGTTACGTGCGTCAGTGCTCCGCCTGGAAAATGGGCCGCCAGTCGGTTTCCCGGTGCAGTTCCGCGTCGATGGCCAAGATTTGCAGGCTATTAGAAAGGTCGCGCACCAGATTGCCGATATCATGCGCGCCAGCCCGAACCTGCGCAACGTACAACTGGGTTGGGAGGAGCCGAGCAAAGTCATGCGTGTGGATATTGACCAACATAAGGCACGCCTGCTCGGCGTCAGTTCTGCCGATATCGCGCAATTGCTGAATACCCAATATTACGAACAGGTGATCAGCGAATTTCGCGAGGGTAATGAACGCATAGACCTGGTCATGCGCAGCACTCATGAGGAGCACGCCAAGTTGTCACAACTGGCGCAGTTGACAGTATTAAGCCAGCGCGGTGAGCGCGTGCCCTTGGCTCAGGTAGCCAATATTCACTACGCATTTGAAGAAGGCGTGATCTGGCGCCGTAACCGCGTGCCATCAATTACCGTCAGGGCGCATTTAAGCGGCAACATGCAAGCGCCTGTCGTTTCGGCACAAATTCAGCAGACAATTCAGCCAGTCTTGCAGAAATTACCTGCTGTCGTGACTGTGGAAACTGGCGGTGCCATTGAGGAATCAGCCAAAGGTGCCAAATCAGTGGCCAAAGGCGTGCCCTTATTTTTGGCAGCGGTGTTTACCTTACTGATGCTGCAGCTGCGTAGTATCAGCAATGTATTGCTGGTGGTATTAACCGCCCCTCTGGGCATGATAGGCATCACCTTCGCCCTGCTGTTATTCAACATGCCATTTGGCTTTGTGGCCATGCTGGGCAGCATCGCACTTTCTGGCATGATTATGCGTAACTCGGTCATCCTGGTGGACCAGATCAATCAGGATATCGCCGAGGGTGCTTCGCTGGAACAGGCAGTTGTACAATCTACCGTGCGTCGCTTTAGACCCATTGTCCTCACAGCTGCTGCTGCGATTCTGGCCATGATTCCACTGACCCGCAGTGTGTTCTTCGGACCAATGGCAGTCGCCATTATGGGTGGCCTGGCAGTGGCGACCGTGCTGACCATTTTGTTTGTCCCCGCACTATATACATTCTGGGCAGGGCTGACAGCAAGAACCACGAAATGATACAGAATCAATCTGAAGACAATAAACTATAATAGTGAGTAAAACAGGCATTAAATGCAGGGCAGGATTCAAAGGTAATTGCCTTAAATTCTGCAAGTAAATGGATATTGAACTTACATACAGGACTAGACCATGACAGACCAGGCTACCGCACGTTTTAACATGATTGAGCAACAGATTCGTACCTGGGAGGTGCTGGACCCCAAGGTATTGGCAA
>DATHWT010000070.1:0-7725 GCA_035460345.1 Methylophilus sp.
GCTTCAGCCATCATGGCTGGTTCGGCCCCGGCAATCTGTACGGATATCGGGCTGACTTCACCTTCGTGATTGGCGCGGCGCTTGGTTTTTTCACTGCCATATAATAAGGAGTTAGAGGTAACCATTTCGGAAACCGCTAATCCGGCACCCATTTTTTTGCATAACATGCGGAATGGACGGTCAGTGACGCCAGCCATGGGCGCAACGACAAGGTTATTCTTTAAGAGATGTGGTCCGATTTGCATGAGAATCAGTAGGCTCTGATAAGTCAGTGAAAAGACTGACTATTTTAACTGCAAATCGGAATGGATGGAATTGTTTAAGACTATTTTGCTTATTTTTTACGCAGCTTGATATGTGTTTCTATTAGTTTCATGGCTGTATCACGGAATAATGTGCCTTCAGTATCTTTCACCCACATGTGTAATAAGCCGGAGAAGAACAGGTGTGTATCCCATGCCAGTTCAGCCGCCGTCAGTTGTGTGCTGACTTGACCGAGCTCTTGTGCTCTGCCATAAGCTTGCTCCATTTTGTGGATAAGGCCGCTGCAATTGCTTAAAATGGATTTAAGTACATCGGCGAATTCGTCGACATATTCGCATTTAGCCATCATGACTTCATACGTTTCGCGCATGGTTTGATCTTCTTGCAGCATTTGAATGGTGCTTTCAAGATGTTTTCGAATACGGCCAAGCGGATCAGGGTTGCGCTCATCAGCATTCCCTAATAAGGTATCATCCATGCGATCAATCAATGGCAGATAGACGGCTTCACGCATGGCGTGAAATAGTTCTGCCTTGTTTTGAAAGTGCCAGTAGACAGCACCACGGGTGACGCCAGCATGGGAGGCAATATGCTCAAGGCTGGTGCGGCTGACGCCTTTTAGCAAAAACGTTTCGCGCGCAGCATCAATAATACGTTGACGGGTAATCGCGGCGTCTTCCTTGGTTTTACGTACCATAAGTCTTTATCGCTCTTTCACTTTAATCATTAAAGTTTCTTAAAAGTGCTGTATTTTACCGACTAGGGTCGGCTGACTTTTAGCAAATTTTTTACAAAAGCCATTTACATACATTCGTGTTTGTATATAATATACATCCAAGAATGTATGTAATCAAGTTTATTTTGAAAATTTTTAAGGGATAACATGTTGATTTCACAGAGTATCCAACCTCATCGTGCGTTAATTTTATTGGCTTTGGGCGTTGTGTTAAGTGCTTGCGGAAAGTCTTCCAACGAACAAGGGCCTGCCGCTGGCGGCATGCAAGCCATGCCGGTCAGTGTGCAATCAGTCACTGCAGAAACGGTACCTATCCAGACTGAAGTGGTTGCACAAACCGAAGGTGCCAAGCAGATAGAAGTGCGTCCGCGCGTAGGCGGTATTGTGCTGAAACGCTTGTACCAGGAAGGTGAGGCAGTCAAGGCGGGTCAGGATATGTTCCTGATTGACCCGATGCCGTTCCAGTTGCAGGTAGATCAGGCGAGAGCGATGATTGCCCAGCAAAAAGCCAGGATTGACCAGACCGCTCGCGAGGCACAGCGTCTGAAAGGGCTGCTGGAGACTAAATCGATCAGCCAGCGTGAGTACGATAATGCTACTTCTGATAATTCAGTTGCGACAGCGACCATGATGCAATACCAGGCGCAGCTGCGTGAAGCCGAACTGAATCTATCCTATACCCACGTGAAAGCACCGGAAAGCGGTATTGCCGGACGCTTTGTGCTCTCTGAAGGTGCACTTGCAAGTGCCAATACCACCTTGCTGAGCACAATCGTGCAAGTCTCACCGATCTGGGTGCGTTTCAGTTTGTCAGAATCAGACTTGATCAGTTTGGGTGGTCATTTGCGCCCGGGTAAAGTGCAGGATATCCGTTTGATCCTGGGCGACAACACCGAGTATCCGTTGTCAGGAAAAATTAACTTCTCAGCCAGCCAGATTGATCCGGCACTGGGTACACAGCAACTGCGTGCCGAGTTCCAGAACCCGGACAGCGCATTATTGCCAGGCCAGTTTGTACGCGTGCGTTTGACGACCGGCAAACGCGATGGCGTGTTCCTGATTCCGCAAACCGCAGTGTTGACCGGCCAGCAAGGCAAGTTTGTATTTGTGGCTGAAAAAGATAAAGAAGGCAAAACTGTTGCTGCTGCGAGGCCGATTGTGGCTGGTGGCTGGTTCGGTGAACGCTGGAGTGTGCTGGAAGGTTTGAAAGCTGGCGATCAGGTGATCCTTGATAACTTGATCAAAGTCCGCCCTGGTGCACCAGTAGCACCGCATGCCCCTGATGCTGCGCCAGCACCAGGTCAGCCTGCAGCGCCAGAAAAGGCTAAGTCTTAAGCGAATTTTTCTTAGCTTGTTTAGCACCAAAATCATGTTATTTACGGCCTGGGCACTCTTGTTCAGGCCGATTTCAGGAAAAACGATATGACCCGATTTTTTATCACACGCCCGATCTTTGCCAGCGTGCTGTCTATCATCATCGTGTTGGCAGGGTTGGCAGCGGCGTTTAAATTGCCGATCGCACAGTATCCGCAAATCGCGCCGCCAACCGTGCTGATTACTGCCAGCTACCCTGGCGCAAGTGCCGAGACACTGTCTAAAACCGTGGCTGCACCGATTGAAGAGCAGTTAAGTGGGGTTGAAAACCTGCTGTACTTTAACTCAAGCTCCGATAGTAGCGGTACCCTGACCATCACGGCGACCTTTGATATCGGCACCGATGTTGACCAGGCGACCTTTAACGTCAGTAACCGCGTGAATATTGCCTTGCCTAGACTGCCGGAAGATGTACGTCGTACCGGTGTAGTTGTGCAAAAGCGTTCCAACGATATTTTGCTGGTGGTGATGCTGATCTCAAGCAAAAAAGAACATGACCGTTTATTCTTGAGTAACTACGCCACGCTGAATGTGCTGGATGAATTCAAGCGTATTAAAGGTGTGGGCGATGTCACCATTTTCGGTGGGCAGGATTACTCCATGCGTATCTGGCTGCGTCCTGACCGCATGGCGCAACTGGGTGTTTCTACCAGTGATATTTCCGCAGCCATTAATGCACAAAACGCGCAGTATGCCGCGGGTAAGATAGGTGCAGAACCTGCACTACCTAGCCAGCAATTATCTTTCACTGTCACGGCCAAAGGGCGCTTGATCGAGCCTGAAGAATTTGGCAATATCATCATTCGTGCGCAAGGCCCTAACGGTGTACTGCGCCTGAAAGATGTCGCACGCATTGAGCTGGGTGCACAAACGTATAACGTCGCTTCTGCGCTGAATGGTCAACCTGGTGTGGCACTGCCTATCTTCTTGCAAACCGGCGCCAACGCGCTGGAAACTGCTGAAGCGATCAAGGCTAAAGTGGATGAGTTGAAAGCCAAGTTCCCTGAGGGCATGGATTACAACATTCCTTACGACACCAGCGACTTCGTGAAAGCGACCATTGAAGAGGTATTTCACACCTTTGGTGAGGCACTTCTTCTGGTTGTGCTGGTGGTGTTCCTGTTCCTGCAAAGCTGGCGCGCGACATTGATCCCGATGATTGCAGTGCCTATTTCTATCGTCGGTACGTTTGCCGGTTTATACCTGTTTGGCTTCTCCATCAACCTGTTGACCATGTTTGCGATGATTCTCGCGATTGGTATTGTGGTGGATGACGCGATTGTGGTGCTGGAAAATACCGAACGCTTGATGAAGGAGGAGAACCTTAATCCTCTGCAGGCAGCGATTAAATCGATTGCCCAGGTGCAGGCTGCCGTGGTGGCGATTGTGCTGGTGCTGTGCGCGGTATTCGTGCCGGTGGCTTTCCAGGGCGGTATCGCCGGTGAGTTGTATCGCCAGTTTGCGGTGACGGTCGCGATTTCTGTAGTGATTTCGGGTGTGGTCGCGTTGACGCTGACGCCAGCGCTGTGCGCCATGATCCTGAAAAACAGCCACCATGAAAACAGTTTCTTCAGGGCGTTTAACCGTGGTTTTAGCCGTTTGACCAACTGGTATACCGGCACAGTTAACCTGACCCTGCATCACAAGGTTATTGGGGCGGTGGTATTTGGTGGCATGGTGATCGTCATGATCTTCCTGTTCCGCGCAGTACCGGGTGGTTTTGTGCCACCAGAAGATCAGGGCTATGTGATCAGTATTGTGGTGATGCCTGATGGCGCAACGCTGAAACGCACTTCGCAAACCGTGGAAAACATCCGCGCCACTATCGCAAAAGACCCTGCTACCGCGCATGAATTTGCTGTGAACGGGTTTGAACTGCTGACTGGTGCCAATAAAACCAACGCCGGTACCATGTTTGTGCGTATGACAGACTGGGATAAACGGACCACTAATGCTGACCAGATGGTAGGCAAGCTGATTGGTGTCGGTATGAGCCAGCCTGACGGTATGGGCTTTGCAGTGAACCCGCCAGCGATTCGTGGCCTTGGTTCAGCCGGTGGTTTTGAAGTCTATGTACAAGCCCATGGCGATACCGATGCGATCAAGTTGTCGCAAGTCATGAATAACTTCATGGATGCGATGCGCGCTAATCCGCAATTGACCGGTATCAACAGTTTCTTCCGTCCAACCGTGCCTCAATTGTTTATTGAGGTGGATGAAGCCAAGGCGCTGTCCCAGAATGTGAAGATTGCAGATATTTATGCCACTTTGCAAAGTACCATGGGTTCGCTATATGTGAACGACTTTAACCGTAGTGGCCGTACCTACCGTGTCCAGTTGCAAGCCGAAGCCGCTTATCGGATGAAGCCGGAAGATTTGGGCAAAGTGTATGTGCGCAGCCAGCCGACTGAAGAAAACCCAAGCGGCAATATGGTACCGATGTCTGCCCTAGCTAAAGTCAGCAATATCGTGGGTGCCGAGCAGCTGGAGCGTTACAACGGCCTGCTTTCCGCCAAAGTGTTTGGTAGTGGTGCCCCTGGCGTGAGCTCGGGCGATGCGATCAAACTGGTGGAGAAAATTGCCAGGGAAAACCTGCCGGATGGCTACCAGATTGCCTGGACCGGCCAGGCTTACCAGGAAAACCGTACCGGTTCTGCTGCACTGGTTGCGTTTGGCTTTGCGACCATCATGGTGTTCCTGATCCTGGCGGCACAGTTTGAAACCTGGGCATTGCCTCTGGCTGTGATTATGGCAATTCCGTTTGCGATGACAGGGGCGTTGATTGCCGTGCTGACACGTGGCATGAATAACGACATTTACTTCCAGATCGGGCTAATTACCCTGATCGGGTTGGCGGCGAAGAACGCGATCCTGATCGTGGAGTTCGCCTCACAGAAAATGGAAGAGGGCATGCCGCTGGCTGAAGCTGCACTGGAAGCTGCCCGTCTGCGTTTCAGGCCGATTGTGATGACATCCATGGCGTTTATGTTGGGGATTCTGCCACTGGTATTTGCGACAGGGGCTGGTGCGGCAGCGCGTCAGTCTATGGGTACCGGCGTGTTTGGCGGTATGTTGCTGGCGACCTTTATTGCCACCATCTTTATCCCGTTGTTCTTTACCTGGCTGACCAATGAGAAAAAAGTGCGTCACCATGGGCATATTGACGAAGAGGAATCGGTATGAAACCGACAATGAAATTGACTTTAAAACCGTTGCAGCAGTCGTTGCTGTTAGGATTGGTGACCATGTCCCTGGCAGGTTGTCAGGTACTGGGGCCGTTCTACTCACGTCCTGAGGCACCGGTGCCTGCGCAATACACCACTGGCGAAGCTAGCCAGTTAAGCCAGGAACAACAACTGGCTTTGCAACAATGGTGGACATTGTTTAATGACAGCAAGCTGAATCAGTTAGTGGATATTGCGCTGGCAAAAAACAACAACCTGCAATCTGCGATTGCTCGTATCGAAGAAGCGGATGCCTTTTCGCGTGAAACCGGCGCCAGCTTTTTGCCTACGGTGACTGCGACTGGTTCAGGCATACGTAACCGCGTGACCGAATCCGGGATCTTCCCGGTGTTTGGCGAGAACCCGCGTAAAACCTACAAAATTGGATTGAACGGTAGTTATGAGCTGGATTTCTGGGGCAAGCTGCGCCGGGCAAACGAGGCTGCGCGTGCGCAGTTATTGTCGACCCGTTATGCAAAAGAGGCGGTTACCTGGTCTCTTTCCAGCCTGGTGACCAATAATTACCTGATGATACGTAGCGTGGATGCGCAGTTACGGGTTAACGAACAAAACCTGAAAACGGCGCAAGACAGTTTTGATCTGGCAAACCGCCGTGTTGAAGGTGGCGTGGCTACCATTCTGGATGCGCACCAGGCAGAACTGGTCGTCACCACACTGCGGACGCAAGCAGTAGAGCTGAAAAGACAGCGCGCTTTAAGCGAGCATCAGTTGGGGCTGTTAACCACTGATCTTGGCTTGAAGATTCCAGCTGGTGACCTGATGGCCATGCCAAACCCTGTCACGCCGCCAACCGGTCTGCCTTCGGCATTGATGGAGTCTCGGCCGGATGTACGCCAGGCGGAGCAAGCCATGATTGCAGCTAACGCGAATATTGGTGTGGCTCGAGCAGCGTTTTACCCAAGCATCTCACTGACAGGTACCTATGGCGGTGAGAGTATTTCGCTAAACAACCTGCTGAAATCTCCGGCCCGTGTCTGGTCGCTGGGTCTGGATATCAATCTGCCTATATTCAACGGCGGACGCTTGAAAGCCCGTGAAGAGCAAGCCACTGCGCAGCAAAAACAAACCCTGGCGAGCTACCAGAATACCTTGCAGACTGCCTTTACCGAAGTCAGCGATGCGCTGGTGAATACCAGCCAGTATCGTGAGCAGGAGACATTGGCGCAGTCCAAGGAAAAAACCACGGCTAATATCCTGACAGTGGCGCAAAACCGTTATCAAGCGGGTTACACCAGTTATCTGGAAGTCCTGGATGCACAACGTAACCATAACGAAGCTACCCAGGCCATGGTACAAAGCCGTCAAAACACTTTGATCGCCACAGTCGATTTGTTCAAGGCTTTAGGTGGCGGCTGGAAACCTGAAAGCGTGAAACAGGAAGAGTACTACAAAAAGTAATTGTTTTATTTGTTGTCCAAAAAACGGGAGTGCATGACATCGCACTCCCGTTTTTTGTGCTTTGCAAAAGTGTAAAGCCCACATAAGATGGCGCATGCATTTACCTTCACAAAACCAACCCTTGATTAACTACCCATCCGTTACACCTTCCATGACCCGCATAGCCTTCGCCAGTTTTGTCGGTACGGCCATTGAGTTTTATGATTTTTATATCTATGCCATGGCGGCAGCATTAGTGATTGGGCAGGTATTTTTCCCCGCCATTGACCCGGCTGCACAATCGTTAAACGCTTTGCTGACTTTCGGCCTGGCTTTTATCGCCCGGCCGGTAGGCGCATTGTTGTTTGGTCACTTTGGCGACAGGGTAGGGCGAAAATCCACACTTGCGGCTTCATTGCTGGTGATGGGTGTTTCTACTTTTTTGATTGGACTATTGCCTGGATACGCCACGCTGGGGATGTGGGCACCGGTATTGCTCTGCGTTTTGCGCTTTGGTCAGGGAATCGGTCTGGGCGGAGAGTGGGCCGGGGCAGCTTTGCTGGCAACGGAATATGCGCCTGAAGATAAACGAGGCTGGTATGGCATGTTCCCACAACTTGGCCCTTCAATAGGTTTTTTGCTGGCAACACTGACATTCCTGGCATTAAGCCTGGGTTTGTCTGAAGCCGAGTTTATACAGTGGGGCTGGCGGGTACCTTTTATTATCAG
>DATHWT010000071.1:0-2542 GCA_035460345.1 Methylophilus sp.
AACAATCAGTGGCCACAGTTTTTCCAGGTCTTCACCCAGCACAGTTGATTTGATTGTTTCGTGACGGGCTGTCATCCAGTTGACGTTGCCTTGCACGGTATTGATTTCACCGTTGTGGGCAATCATGCGGAATGGATGGGCAAGATCCCAGGCCGGGAAAGTATTGGTAGAAAAACGTTGGTGTACTAAAGCCAATGCAGACACCACGCGGGCATCTTTCAGGTCTTTGTAATAAACACCGACCTCATTCGCCAGCAGCATGCCTTTGTAAACGATGGTGCGTGAGGAGAATGACGGCATGTAAAACTGCGCGTTATCCTGCAGGTTAAGCTTGCGAATGGCATGCTCGATGCGTTTGCGGATGACAAAACATTTGCGCTCAAATGTTTTGCTGTCAGCGGTGGTGCTGGCAATAAATACCTGGCGCATCACCGGCTCTACCGCGCGGGCAGCATCAGCGATATTGCTGTTGTCGACCGGCACATCGCGCCAGCCCAGTAATGTCTGGTTTTCTTCGGCGATGATCTGCGCAAAAATGGCTTCACATTCGGCACGGTTTTCCGCCTGTTGCGGCAGAAACGCCTGGCCAACAGCGTATTGGCCCACGGCAGGCAATGTCATGCCCAGGGTGGCGGCTTCTTCACGCATAAAGGTGTCAGGCATTTGCATCAGCAAGCCAGCACCGTCACCCAGTTTAGGGTCGTAACCGGTGGCGCCGCGGTGGGTCAGGTTATCGAGCAGTTGCAGGCCTTTGGCAACAATGTCGTGGCTCTTCTGGCCTTTAATGTGGGCAACAAAGCCCACGCCACAGCTATCTTTTTCGTGGCGTCTGTCGTATAAACCCTGCGATTGCGGGGCTAAACCGAGCTGGTTACCCAGAGCAGTTGCGGTATCTTGAGAAGCACTCATCAGGTTGTTGTCGGACTGCATATCCATTGCCAGATTCTTCACTTACAAAACATTTGGAGGAACCTTCAATGATACCGTTAAAGTTTAGCAATTTCAATCGTTTAGCCTGCGTTAAATAACGCAGCATCACTTTTTAATGCATAATTGAGAATCATTTTCATTTGTTGGTTGTCGTGTGTGAAAATCAAGCGGAATTCAAACAAAGCAAGGCAATAAATTGTAGTGATGCAGTGCTGCTTAATTGAGTATTGCTTGTGATCTAGGGAGGGCAGTTTCAACGTGCGCTTAAGCCATGATGTCTTGCTAAAGTGATCGGAAAAGCACTTCATCAATCATTCATGCGATTGGCTGGTTCAAATACAGGGATATCTATTCAAAAGGGATTGCATAGATTTTAAAAGTAAACAGCCCCACATGGGTAACCAGGCGGGGCCATTTGGTACAGCTTTAAAATAACTAGTAAATAGATTCAGTTTTGCAAACCTTGCATCACTTACAACGTAGCAAACGCTTTTTCTGCAGCCGCAACCGTTTCTGCAATGTCAGCATCTGTATGGGCAGCCGAAACAAAGCCCGCCTCGAATGCAGAAGGGCCCAGGTAAATGCCACTGTTTAACATGCTATGGAAAAATGTGTTGAAAGCGGTCTTGTCGGTTTGCATCATTTCAGCATAACTGGTCGGATTGTTCTGGCTGAAATACAAGCCAAACATGCCGCCCACGCTTTGTGCACTGAATGCAGTCCCGGATTTTTGTGCGGCAGCCTTTAAGCCATCCATCAGTTTTGTAGTTTGTGCCGCAAGTTTTTCGTAAAAGCCAGGAGCCTGCACCAGTTTCAGGGTAGTTAAACCGGCGCTGACCGCGACCGGGTTGCCGGACAAAGTACCTGCCTGATAGACCGCGCCTAGCGGTGCCAGCACGCTCATAATCTCTTTGCGGCCACCAAACGCACCCACCGGCAAACCGCCGCCTATGACTTTGCCCAGCGTAGTCATGTCTGGTGTAATGCCATACAGCGCTTGTGCGCCACCCAGCGCCACACGGAAGCCGGTCATCACTTCATCAAAGATCAATACCGTACCATGCTGGGTACATAAGCTACGCAGGGTGTGCAAAAACTCGAGGTGCGGCACGATCAGGTTCATATTGCCGACCACCGGCTCCAGGATCACGCAGGCGATTTCGTCCCCTATGCTGTCGAAAGTGTCTTTCAGCATTTGCGTGTTGTTATAATCCAGGGTCAGGGTGTGAGCAGCCACTTCTGCGGGCACGCCAGCCGAGCTTGGTTCGCCAAAAGTGAGTAATCCAGAACCGGCTTTTACTAATAAAGCATCTGCATGGCCGTGATAGCAGCCTTCAAATTTAATGATTTTGTTGCGTTTGGTGAAGCCACGCGCCACGCGGATGGCACTCATGGTCGCCTCGGTGCCGCTGCTGACCAGGCGCACTTGCTCCATGCTTGGCACTAGTTTATTAAGCAGTTCTGCCATTTTCAACTCTAAGCCTGTCGGGGCGCCAAAGCTCAGGCTGTTGGCGGCTGCCTGCTGTACGGCAGCGACCACTTCCGGATGGGCGTGACCTAAGATCATCGGTCCCCAGGAGTTGATGTAATCAATATATTCCTTGCCATCTGC
>DATHWT010000072.1:0-12512 GCA_035460345.1 Methylophilus sp.
AATCACAGGCAATGGCGGCAACATCCATCGTCTGGAAGACTGGGGCCGTCGTCAACTTGCCTACCCAATTAATAAAGTACACAAAGCCCACTACGTGTTGATGAACATCGAAGTGAGCCAGGAAGTGCTGGAAGAGTTGGAGCACGGCTTCAAATTTAACGATGCTGTATTACGTCACCTGACTACTTCGACTAAAACAGCCGTGACTGCACCAAGCCCAATGATGAAAGAGGAAAAATCCAAAACCATCGTGGGTGATGCGCCAGCAGCTACTGCAGCTACTACTGAGGCAGCCGCTTAATCGTTGTGAATACGCTGGTGATCGCCGCGACGGTACAAAAAATTGAACCGTTACGCTATACACCAGCCGGGTTACCCTTGTTGCGTTTACAGTTGCAACATGATTCGGAGCAGCTTGAAGCTGGCCTGAATCGCAAAGTGCAGTGTCAGTTACCCGCAGTGCTGATTGGTGAAAAAGCCAGCCTGCCATTGCAAAGCGGAGATCGCATCAAAGCCAAAGGTTTCCTGGCACAGCGCAGTGCAAAAAGCGCACAAGTGGTCATGCATATACAAGAGATACAGCTAATACAGCATACAGAATTGAAGGAGTTATAAATGGCAAGAGATATGTACAAACGCCGCCGTTACTGCCGTTTCAGTGCAGAAGGCATCAAAGAAGTTGATTACAAAGACGTGGATCTGTTGAAAGATTTCGTTTCTGAAAACTTCAAAATCATTCCAGCCCGTATGACTGGTACCAAGGCAAAATACCAACGCCAACTGACAACTGCGGTTAAACGCGCACGTTTCCTGGCGCTGATGCCTTACACAGACAAACACCCAGGTTAATCGGCGGCTTAGGAGAATAACATGCAAATAATTTTATTAGAAAAAGTAGCAAACCTGGGTGGACTGGGTGATGTGGTTCGTGTGAAAGACGGTTACGGCCGTAACTTCCTGATTCCTCAAGGTAAAGCCAAGCGTGCAACTGAAGCTAACCAGGCTGAATTTGCTGCACGTCGTGCTGATCTTGAGAAACAACAATCTGACTTGTTGGCCGTTGCGCAAACACGTGGCGAAAAACTGGCAGGCTTTGCGTTAACTGTTGCACAAAAAGCCGGTGTTGATGGACGTCTGTTTGGTTCTGTGACTAACCTGGACATCGCAACTGGTTTGCAGGCACAAGGTCATGAAGTGAAGAAATCAGATGTACGTTTGCCTAACGGCCCACTGAAAAATATCGGTGAGTTTGTTGTGAGCGTAGCACTGCACCATGATGTTGTTGTTGATATCAATGTGACAGTGGTTGCTGAAGCTTAATTTAAGCGGTTAGCAAAAAATTAAAAAGGCTACTTCGGTAGCCTTTTTAATTTTGGAAAAGACGCAATGGCAACGGGGTATTGGCCTGTATTAACATGCAATACTCATTATGACAGCCCGTCATCCGGCGGAGGATGAGGCAGGTTTCCACATGTTATGGTCTGTGCGTGGGTAACGCGCTAGATATGCGCATAATCCCTGCACCAGATTGTCATTCTGGCGGAGGCCAGAATCCAGGCAAGGTTAATGCTTAGCCTAGTTGCAAATGTTGTGCTTGCTGTGAAATTTTAATCGGTATTTTTTTGGATGAATTAAACGTTCTTTTCGCCCCTAGGCGAGAAGGAATGATGAATACAAAAATAAATGCCTACTAAGACCTTCAAGTAACTGCGACATTTGCTCTCTATAGTAATCAAGTTAAGCATTAACTTTGCCTAGATTCCGGCAGCCGCCGGAATGACAATCTGTTGCCGAGATATTCTATGCGCTTTAAGCAAGCCCTCCCCAGGCGTAGAGCATAGTGCGCGATTGAACAAGCAGAGAAGACCAAAAGCGAACCCACGTTGTATGAGTCAAACTTCCAACACTAATAAAATGACCTTTTAAAATCGTTTTCTTCCCAGTTAATGAAGCAATCTTCCGCTTAGAAACATCGCTTTTGTTGTAAGATACAACAGCTTTTTCTACTCATGATTTTATAAATTTATCCTCCCGCATGGCCTTCGAAAACCACACCCCCATGATGCGCCAATACCTGGCGCTTAAAGCACAGTATCCAGATATGCTGTTGTTTTACCGCATGGGCGATTTTTACGAGCTGTTTTTTGAAGATGCCGAAAAAGCATCCCGGCTATTAGGTATTACGCTGACCCGTCGTGGTGCCAGTAATGGTGAGCCGATTAAGATGGCCGGGTTGCCATACCATGCGGCGGAACAATACCTGGCCAAACTGGCAAAAATGGGCGAAGCGGTTGCCATTTGCGAGCAGGTCGGTGATCCGGCGACTTCCAAGGGGCCGGTGGCGCGGGAAGTGACACGGATTTTAACGCCGGGGACTTTAACCGATGCGGCCTTGCTGGATGAAACCCGCGACAATACTTTGCTGTGCGTTGCCAGAGGCGATGGCGTGCTGGGGCTGGCGCGGCTGAACCTGGCTTCCGGCGAATTTGTACTGAGTGAAATTGCGCCCGGGCATTTGTCACAGGAGCTTGAACGCATCCATCCTGCTGAATTGATTACGAGTGATGACCATGTGTCTGAAGTTTTACAGCAGGCACGCTGTGCCAAGAAGCGGCTGGCACCCTGGCAGTTTGACCAGGAATCGGCGCAGCGCAGCCTTTCCCTGCAGTTTAATACGCATGACCTGGCCGGGTTTGGTTGTGGCGAGATGCCGGTGGCGGTGGCTGCGGCAGGCGCTTTGCTTGACTATGTCAAGCACACCCAGCGCACGGCCTTACCGCATATCACTGGTTTGCGGGTAGAACAGACCAATCATTATCTGCAACTGGATGCGGCTACCCGTCGTAATCTGGAAATCGATACCACCATTCGCGGTGAGGCGAGCCCCACTTTATTTTCTTTGCTGAACTCCACGCAAACAGCGATGGGTGCACGCTTGTTGCGGCACTGGTTACATCATCCACTACGAAACCAACAGGTGATCCAGCAACGCCATCTGGCGGTGGCTGAGTTATTGGCGCAATTTCTGGATGGCCCTTTACAACAGGCTCTACATCCTATCGGTGATATCGAACGTATGACTGCGCGTGTGGCGCTGAAAAGCGCACGGCCACGTGACTTGTCCGGGTTGCGCGATAGTTTGTTGCAATTGCCATCACTGGTTCAAGTATTGCCGGATGCGCAATCCAGTTTATTACTTGGCCTGTTGGCTGAGTTACAAATCCCATCGGACGCTTTGCAGTTATTGGTACAAGCCATCCAGGCCGAGCCTGCTGCAATCCTGCGCGAAGGTGGGGTGATTGCGAATGGTTACGACGCGGAACTGGATGAGCTACGGGCTTTGCAAACCGACCACGGCGACTTTTTATTACAATTTGAAGCGGCTGAAAAGGCCAGGACTGGCATTGCCAACCTCAAAGTCGAATATAACAGCGTGCATGGCTTTTATATTGAAATCAGCCGCTTGCAGGCCGAAAGTGCACCGGCAGAATACCGTCGCCGCCAGACACTTAAAAACGTGGAGCGCTTTATCACGCCTGAACTCAAGACGTTTGAGGATAAGGTACTCAGCGCCAATGAGCGGGCACTGGCGCGCGAAAAAATGCTCTATGAGCAGGTGCTGGACGCCATGTTGCCGCATATTACGGCCTTGCAGCGTATTGCCACGGCAGTTGCCACGCTGGACGTAATTGCCTGTTTTGCCGAACGTGCGCGGGCACTGAATTACGTACAACCTGAATTCCGTGCCGACATTGGCCTCGATATCCAGCTTGGCCGCCATCCGGTGGTCGAGAGCATTGCCCAGCCGTATGTTGCAAATGATGTGACGCTAAACCCTTATCGCCAGTTACTGTTGATCACCGGCCCGAATATGGGCGGTAAATCCACGTTTATGCGCCAGACTGCGCTGATTGTATTGCTGGCTTATTGCGGCAGCTTTGTCCCTGCGCAAACGGCAGTCATTGGTGAAATTGACCGCATCTTTACCCGCATCGGCGCCTCGGATGACCTAGCCGGTGGCCGCTCCACCTTTATGGTAGAAATGACGGAAACAGCCAATATCCTGAACAATGCCAGTGCCAACAGCCTGGTGTTGCTGGATGAAATTGGCCGGGGTACCAGTACCTTTGATGGCTTGAGCCTGGCCTGGGCGGTGGCCAAGCAATTGCTGGAGAAAAACAAATCACTGACCTTGTTTGCCACGCATTATTTTGAGCTGACACGGATTGTCGATGAAGCCAAGCACGCGGCCAATGTACATCTGGATGCGGTGGAACATGGCCAGGGCATCGTGTTCCTGCACAAAGTTGAAGAGGGAGCAGCCACCATGAGTTATGGGATACAGGTAGCGCAACTGGCTGGTATCCCCAGATCCGTAGTACAGTTGGCAAAGCGTAAGTTGCAGCAACTGGAGAACCCGACCATCGCTGCGACACCACAGAATGACTTGTTTGCTGCCGCAGCCGAACCTGAGGAACCACCTTTGCATGCCGTGGTCGCAGCATTGGAAGTTATTCAACCAGATGACTTAACACCCAAACAGGCTTTAGAGCTGCTCTACACTTTGAAAAAACAATTGTAAAAACGACTGTGAGGATTTATGACCATACAAAAACCAGCCATTACTCAACAGCCGATACACGAAGTCATTGCCAACCGCTGGAGCGGTAGGGCCTATGATGCCAGTAAACCGGTGAGCAAGGAGCAAGTCATCAGCCTGTTAGAGGCCGCACGCTGGGCGCCTTCGTGTTTTGGTGACGAACCATGGCGCTATGTGGTGTGTAACAAGGCCGACAATATGCAAGCCTGGCAAGCTGCTTTTGATTGCCTGGTGCCAGGCAATCAGGGCTGGGCGGTCAATGCCCCGGTATTGCTGCTGATTTGTGCAGATACTGTTTTCAGGGCTAATGGCAAGCCAAACAAATGGGCACCTTACGATACCGGCGCTTCGACAGAGAACTTGTGTTTGCAGGCTGCCGCATTAGGGCTGATGGCGCACCAGATGGGTGGCTTCGATGCTGATAAAGCACGTGCCGCATTCAAAGTGCCGGAACGTTACCTGATATTGCCTATGGTGACTGTAGGGTATCAGGCTGCAGTAGAAACATTGCCTGAGGATGTGAAAGAACGCGAACTGGCCGCGCGTAACCGTCAGCCGCTGGGCGAATTATTCTTTGATGGTGCCTGGGAAAATCCAATCATCTAATTGCGATAACTTGATTAAATCATGCACAGTGAAGCCAAGTTTCACAGCTTCAATCTAAAAGTGCGATGGCTAGCTGGCTATCGCACTTTTTTACGTAATACTCCTGGGCAGATTGACCCAATCCTGTACGCTGGGGCGTTGCCACTGTAATGCCGCATAATTGGCCAGATGCTCAGGCACCGGGTCACCGGCCAGCACCAGGCGGTTAATCATCAATGCCAGGTCAGTGTCGGCAATACTCCATTGCTCAAATAAATGTAGTTGGTCCGGTTGCAGTAATTGCGCCGCAGCGTGAAACAGCTTATTGGCCGCCGCCTGCGCTTTTGCAGATAATGGCTGCGGAGAACGTTGCAGGAACACTACCTCTGTTGAACGTTCTTCGCGAATGGTTAGCAAGTCACTTCTTAACCAGGCCTGCAAGGCTCTTGCCCTGGCTCTCGATAACAGGTCTAAAGGATATAGTTTAGGGCCGATATAGCATTCATCAATATACTCACTGATGGCGGATGATTCGGATAAACTGAAGTCATCATCGACGATGGCGGGCACTCTTTGCGTGTTGGAAATCTCGGCGTAGGCCGGTGCGGACTGTTCGGATTTTTGCAGGTCCAGCAACTGCAGTTCAAACGTCAGGCCTTTTTCACGCAGCGCGACAAAAGCTGACATGGCATAGGGCGAAAGATAATTGGCATCTACATAAAGTATCATCTGTATCCTTTCTTATCCTTGAAAGTTTTTAGATCTCAGAAGGAAGTGGATGCGATGACATCCACTTCGCTCAAATGGCCTTAAATCATGGTAGCTATTTTAAGACCCACAATGCCTGCCACAATCAGCACCAGGCTGGCGATACGCAAGGGTGTTGCCGGTTCAGCAAACAACACCATGCCTAATATCACGGTGCCTATGGCACCCACGCCTACCCAGATGGCATAAGCCGTGCCCACTGGTAGCGTCTTCATCGCCAATCCCAGCAGGCCGAGGCTGATGACCATAGCCAGTATTGTGCCCACCGTTGGCCAAAGTTTGCTAAAGCCATCTGTATATTTCAGGCCTATGGCCCAGCCCACTTCAAACAAACCTGCAATCACGAGAATCACCCAAGCCATCTACATTCCTTTCGATTTAAATCAGGGTCGTCCCTGGAAAAAATGGATCGGTGGGGTCGTCCTCACTTCCTGGCTTTATCATACCTCAGGTGAAATCTTATTCAAGTGCAGTGTCTTTGTTCGACAGGCGTGCAGATATACAACTGGGCGCCTAGTTTGGCATCCGCATTGGTAATGGCAGACCTATCCTCTGCTACAATAACGGCACAAAAATTAATCCATTGGAACAGGAAATATCATGGCAGTATTAACGCTGACTAAAGCGAATTTTAAAGAAACCATTGAAAGTAATGATTTTGTGATCGTAGACTTCTGGGCGCCCTGGTGTGATCCATGCGTGGCATTTACGCCAACCTTTGAAGCGGCTGCAGCCAAGCATCCGGATATCGTTTTTGGCATGGTCAATACCGAAGCCGACCCGGAAATCTCTGATTATTTTGACGTGAAACAGATTCCAGGCTTGCTGGTGATACGCGAACGCGCAGGCATCAATGCACAAGTAGGCGAGATCGGTGCACCAGCCCTGGAAGAAATCATCAAATGGGCGCGTGACTATGACATGACGCAGATCCGCAAGCATTACGCCGAGGAAGATGCGAAGAATAATAAGGCTTAAGTACTGAATCAATAAAAGGCCATGCCATGCATGGCTTTTTGTTTTTATACGACAGGCAATCTGGCGCGCGCAATCACATTGCGCAAGACAAAACTGGTGTGCACACCAGTCACTCCGCTAATCTTGGTGATTTTATGCAGCAGTAAATGCTGGTAATCATCCATGTCCTTAACCACGACTTTCAACAAGTAATCTGACTGCTGCCCGGTAATCAACAGGCATTCCAGCACTTCCGGCACATTGACGATGCTGGCTTCAAAATTGGCAAACCGTTCCGGCGTATGCTGGTCCATGGAAATACCGATTAATGCCATCAGGCTCAATCCCAGTTTTTTTGCATCGACCAGTGCCTGGTAACCGGTAATCAGACCTGCCTGTTCCAGCGCTTTTACACGGCGCAAGCAGGGGGCAGGTGATAGCCCGATACGTTCAGCGAGTGCCTGGTTGCTGATATGCCCATCCGTTTGCAGGATGTCCAGGATCAGCTTGTCAAAACGGTCTAGTTTCATATTTTTTGCGCATTGAATTTTTAATTGAAATAATATTACATTTAAATTAATTATATTGAAATTTAATTTCAATATAATGTTATTAAAAACAAAATTAGCAATAATATTTTTAAAAAAATCACTATCATGTGTTCTATCGAGTTAATTGTTCAGGATGACAATATGCATGCACAACCTTCACAAAAATATCAGCCGTTTCCCGCTGTCGAGCTTAAGGACCGTCAGTGGCCGAATGTGGTGATTACCAAGCCGCCGGTATGGATGAGCACAGATCTGCGCGACGGCAATCAATCACTGTTTGAGCCCATGGATGCTGACAAGAAGATGCGTATGTTCAATATGCTATGCCAGATCGGTTTTAAAGAGATCGAGGTGGCTTTCCCTTCCGCCTCGCAAACCGACTTTAATTTTGTCCGCGCATTGATTGAGCAACATCATATTCCCGGGGATGTGACGATAGAAGTGCTGACCCAGGCACGCGAACACCTGATCCGCCGCACCATGGAGTCGGTGCGAGGTGCGCGACGCGTGATTGTGCACATCTACAATGCCATTTCGCCGACCTTCCGAGAGGTGGTATTCAACATGAGCAAGGCGGAAGTGAAGGCGATGGCGGTTGATTCGGTCAAACTGGTGAAAGCCATGGCGGCAGACATGCCAGAGACGGAAATCATTCTGCAATACAGCCCGGAAACCTTTACGGCGACCGAACTGGAGTTTGCCAAAGAAGTCTGTGACGCAGTGACAGAAGCCTGGGGTGCGACGCCAGACCGCAGGGTCATCATTAATTGCCCGGCAACGGTTGAAGTCGCCACGCCAAATATTTACGCCGACCAGATTGAATGGATGCACCGCAATCTTGCGCGACGTGACAGCGTGATCCTGAGCCTGCATCCGCATAATGACAGGGGCACTGCAGTGGCGGCGACTGAGCTTGGCATCATGGCGGGCGCGGATCGCGTAGAAGGCTGCCTGTTCGGCCATGGCGAGCGTACCGGGAATGTGGATCTGGTCACCGTTGCATTGAATATGTATACGCAAGGTGTACATCCAGGGCTGGATTTTTCTGATATGAATGCGGTGGGCCGCACAGTTGAAGAGTGCACGCAGATTGATATTCATCCGCGTCATCCGTATGCCGGTGACCTGGTATTTACGGCGTTTTCCGGTTCCCACCAGGATGCGATTAAAAAAGGCTTCGCCAGCCAGCAGGAAGATGCGCGCTGGAATGTGCCTTACCTGCCGATAGACCCCAAAGACCTTGGGCGCAGTTATGATTCGATTATTCGGGTGAACAGCCAGTCCGGCAAAGGCGGCGTTGCCTACCTGATGGAAAGCCAGTATGGCGTGGTGATGCCACGTCGCCTGCAAGTGGAGTTTTCTGGTGTGGTGCAGCAATATACAGATGCGCATGGTAGCGAGGTGAGTGGCAAGGATATCTGGCAACTGTTCAACCGGACTTATACCGAACCTGCCTCACCGCTGGGTTTTCACGAGTATCAGCTGCAATCGCAAGACGGTGGCCAGACCATCCGGCTGACAGTGGACGTAAATGGTGTATCGACAATATTGAGCGGACAAGGCAACGGGCCGGTAGATGCGGCGATTCATGCTCTGCAGGCGATTGGTGTTTATGCGCAGGTGCGTAGTTTTGAAGAGCGCTCCATTGGCGCCAGTGTTTCGGCCGGAGAAGCCTCGGCATGTGCCTTTGTTGAGGTCGTTTGCAAGGGTAAGGTGTGTTACGGCGTAGGGGTTAACCCCGATATTGTGACTGCCTCGATTCAGGCGATTATCAGTGGCATCAACCGCTGTGGCGTGGTGTCAGCAGCCGTGGTCAAGGTGGCTTGATGATCTGGTCTCAGCCATGTCGCACATGGCTGAGACCGGTTTTACCATTGCCCGGTCGTCAACAGGCGATAGATAAAATATACACCGACTAACATCATGAAATAGACTGGAAGGTTGCTGGCGTGTCGCCTGTTCTGGTTGCTTATGTGGCTGTTATAACGGTGAAAACCGATCACCACCACAATCGCTAAGATGGCCAGCGCTGTATTAACTGGCGAGGCGGTGAGCCAGTGCCACCAGTCATAGGGGGTGATACCGGAACCAAACATATGCACGGCGATGCCTATCAGTCCGCAGATAATCAGGGCTACGGTGACTAGCGCCTGCACTACCCGCCAAGGGCTGTCCGGGCGAACGTCGCGATTTTGGTTGAATTGATTAGGATCCATAGAGCTTTTCCTTTCTCAAACATCCTGCACATGTGCGATTGACCGCTGGAAACGTCTTTACTGTAGAGCGGACGATAAATCCGCCATCATAAAGTTTAGCTATTGCTGCTGTTACCTGTTGTGCCTGGGTTAGCGCCTGCGCCGGGATTGCCCGGCAAATAGCTGACCGGGTCCACCGGCTTCCCTTTTTGCCGGATCTCGAAGTGCAACATGGGTGGTTTGTTGTTGCTTGCCGCTGGCAGTATCGCCAGTTTTTCACCCTGCGTCACAAAAGAGCCTTCTTTCACCAAAGAGTTTCCCTGATGCGCATACACAGACAGCAGATTGCTGTTGTGCTTGATAATAATCAGCTTGCCGTAACCGCGCACATCCATGCCACTGTAAATCACCTTGCCAGCCCCTGCAGCATTGATTGCCTGTCCGCCGCTACCTGTGATATTCAATCCCTTATTCAGTTGCGGGTCAAACCCGGCACTGACTTTGCCGGCAACTGGCCATTGCCATTGGATATCGCTGTCGGCAACCGCTTCAATATCCTGCCCATCAGTTGCTGCTTTTGTGCCATCTGTCACAGCACCTGCATTTGTTGCAGTACCGGCATTTGTTGCAGTCGCATTAGCGGCATCGCCGGCAGGCGTAAGTTCCGGGCGGGTAATCGCTGAAGTCACCACTTCCGCATCGTCTGCACCGCTAATATCATTGGTTTTACTGTTTGCCACGCCTGCTGGCGCTTTAATATTCAGCACCTGACCGACATGAATCTCATAAGGGGCATGCAACTGGTTGATTTCAGCGAGCTTCAGGTGAGGGATGCCAAATTTCCTGCCGATGTTGTACAGGTTGTCGCCTTTTTGCACTTGGTACTGGTTAGGGCCGACAGAAACGGGTGCAGGCGGTTTGCTTTCTGGCGCTTTAGTACTGCTGCTGACCGGTGCGCGCGGCATGGGGGAGTTGAGCGCACATGCCGCCAGTGTAGAGGCCGTGAATCCGGTAATGAGAAGAGAGCGTAATCTCATGATAAAGCAGTTCCCCCTAATAATGGTACAAACTTGACCGGTTCCAGCGCGGTTTTCTGCACGCCTTGCGCGGTCCTTTCTATCAGGTGCAATACCTGTTCCGAGGTGCCGACCGGAATCACCATACGGCCACCCACTGCCAGCTGGTCTACCAGTTCTTGCGGCACATGGCTGGAAGCAGCCGTGACCATAATGGCATCAAACGGGCCGTAATCCTTGAGGCCGATACTGCCATCTGCGTGATCAAGTTTCACATTGGTGCATTTCAATGCGCGCAAATGGGTCCTGGCTTTCATGACCAGCGGCCGGATACGTTCCAGTGAATAGACTTCATTGCTGACGCGCGATAACACGGCAGTCTGGTAACCGCAGCCAGTACCTATCTCAAGCACCTTGTTCAGCTGTTTGCCGTTACGCAGAATCTGCGTCATTTTAGCCACGATATACGGCTGCGAAATGGTCTGGCCATAGCCTATCGGCAAAGATACATCTTCATAGGCGCGGATCGACAAGGCTTCATCGACAAAGATATGGCGCGGAATCTCTGCCATGACATTGATGACGACTTCATCCTGTATACCTTGTTCACGCAAACGGGTCAGCATGCGCTCACGCGTGCGCGAAGAGGTCATGCCTATGCCCGTTTTATTGGTTGTTCTCGGAATTGCCATGGTGCTTAATTCTTGGCTTGTAACCATTGTTGCATGGTGTTGATTTGGGAGTGTTTGGTCAGGTCAACCTGAATGGGTGAAATCGAGACAAACCCTTGAGACACGGCATGAAAATCAGTGCCTTCGCCGCCGTCATTCGGCAGCCCGGCCGCGCCGACCCAATACACGGTCTCGCCACGCGGGGTTTTCAGTTGAATCACCGGTTCGGCTTTGTGACGCTTACCCAGGCGGGTGATTTTCTGGCCTTTGATCTCCTGCAAAGGGACGTCCGGCACATTGACATTTAACAAGGTTGGCTCGAGTATTTCACTGCGGTTGAAACGCTGGACCAGATCCACCATCACCTTGGCCGCTGTGTCAAAATGACTTGGTGCATGCTGCGACATCGAAACCGCAAAAGAAGGGATGCCCAGCAAATAACCTTCTGTGGCCGCGGCAACTGTGCCTGAATAAATGGTGTCATCACCCATATTGGCACCGTCATTAATGCCGCTGATCACCATGTCCGGCATTTCCTGCATCAGGCCGGTGAGCGCAATGTGTACACAGTCGGTGGGTGTGCCATTGACGTAAAAAAAGCCATTGGCAGCTTGTTTGACGCTTAAGGGTCTATCCAGCGTGAGGGAATTACTGGCGCCGCTGCGGTTGCGTTCCGGTGCGACCACCGTAATATCGGCAATTTTACTCAGGTGTTGCGCCAGTGCAGCCAGGCCTGGAGCCAGGTAGCCATCGTCGTTGGATAACAGGATTTTCATGCCGGATATTATATAAGGTTTACTGCGCTTGTTTATGTCAGCAGATGAAAGAATTTATCTCATTTCAGCGAGGCTGCTGCCAGCCTGGTTTCATTTACCTCAGCTGGCCTGATAACGCCGCCCGGTATATTTGGAATAAGCCACCACACTGGCAAAAAATACCAGGCTCAACAGGATTTCCGTCCACGCCAGCGCGCGCGTGATGCCGGATTCCGACCACGCCCTGACCACGCCCTCGGTAAAGTAAAACAGGATCAGCATGCCAGACCATTGATAGGTATAGCGTTTGCCGCGCAAAATTCCGAACAATGGCGCCAGCAAAGGCAGGGTTTTTAAAAACAGCAAACTGCCGCCGCTGCGTAAGGGCGCCCAGAAGATTTCCCAACCCAGGCA
>DATHWT010000073.1:0-20126 GCA_035460345.1 Methylophilus sp.
AATCCCGGCTGAACGCTGCCCCGAAGAGTCTCTCGGTCGGGCCGGGTAACCGGCAGCAGCGTCATTTAGAGAGAATCGTGCGTGGTTGGGTTGCTTAATCACGCATTAAATCCAAGGCAACTCGCTTTGCACTTGCTTGCTAGTTGGTGAGTGTACGGTTAAATATAAACAACACAGCTAAGTATGTAGAACTGTCTGTGGAGGGCTTGCGGACGGGGGTTCGATTCCCCCCAGCTCCACCAATTCCAGTAGTAAATTTCAATTTAAGTTATTATTTTTGATTGATTCTTGAGCGTATAAATTAAGCCTGCATTTTCGGATGCGGGCTTTTTTTATATCCGCTTAACTGAGTTTATTTAATTATTAAATCCAGCACTAGCGCCAGCTTTACCCAACAGCTTCCTTTCCCGAGCTATAAGGCTTAAAAAAAGCCACTCAAGACTGAGTGGCTTTTATAACTTGAAAAGCTAACGATAAATTTTTTTCAAACCGGTAAAAAATCTGCGCTTGGCTGCCATGCTGAGCTGATCAAAAATCATATTCTTCCAAAGAAATTGCGCTTTAATTACTTCTTCGTCCAAGTCTACAGCCATGCACTGGTTCAGTTTTTTTCGATGCCTGATCCTTAATGTAGCAAATGCATGGTGTTTTATGCGATTCAGTTTACAGCTTGGTGCTGCCAATTTACCTGATTTCCAGCGATGAAATACTGCCGGTTTCACATTGGCTAGTTTGATTGCTTTACGTTTGCTCAGCGTACCTAATTGATCTCCTACTTTTAAACTCCAGTTTAATAAACATTGCGTATGCAATTTTTTTATTTTGATTTTATTTTTCATAATCTCCCTCTAGAACTGCAGATTTAATCTGCAGTTAAAATATTAACATCCAACTAAAACATGTTAAAAAAAATTCCATTTTTTCATCACCTACCACCGAGAAAAGTGCACTAATGATGAAAAATACCAATTTAAATCAATAGGTTGCCGTGGTAATCAAATGATGTAAATATCATGCATGCTTATGCATTTTTAAAAGCTGCAAATAAGTCCCGACGAAATATTCTGCAAACTATTTAGCGCATGTTTTTGTCACAAAACAAATAAAGTAATTTAGATGGCTCGAGAAATGACCCCTACGCATATCAATGAAACCAAGTTAATCCAAGATGTTGAAGTTCTACGTACGCAATTTCCGCAAGTGAAAGATTTATACAGAGAAGTATGCAGGGTGATGTTTTTCCGGTATGGGATACAACCTACTGCAAACAAGCTTTACCAGCTTGTGCGCAAGGGAACCATGTCTACGCCGTCACAAGCGGTGAATAATTTCTGGAGTGAGTTGAGGCTTAAAAACAGGGTGGATATCGAGCATTCCGGTTTGCCAGACACCTTGCGTGAGTTTGCTGGCGAAGCATTGAGTACTTTGTGGAAGTCTGCGATGGAGATTGCCAAACAGAATGTGAAAGAAAAACATTCGGCTGCTAATAGCCTGGAAAGTAGCAATAAGCTTGAGTTAGAGAGCTACAAAGCACAGCTGAAAAAATTGGAAGCCCTGAATATCGAGCAGCATTCAGAGCTGATGATGATCAGAAAGCAACTGCAAGACGGCGAAAAAAGATTCCTTATTGACCACCAGGTTTCCGCTACCCAGAAGGAAGCGGTCAAGACCTTACAAAATGAGAAGTCATCGCTGGAAGGTTCACTCAAGAGTATTAACAATGAATTTTCCGCAGAACTGAATAAACTGCATGCCGCCTTGAAACTCTCCGAAGACAAATTCAGGAAACTGGAGGCGAAGTCATTTGTTGACGTGGACAGGGAACGACAGCGGGCATATAAACTTGAAGCTGAAATCAGTGAGTTGAAAAAAGCATTGCTCAAAGAACATGCAGTCACTAAAAGTCAGTCTGCCAAAAATCAAAAGCTGGTCAATGAGTTGCGTGAAAATGTAGGCATGATCAAAGGGCAATTGAAAGAATCACAACGCCAGCAATTGATTGCTTCTAACAAATTGAAACAGATTGAAAGAAAAAAGCCTTTATTGAAATGAAGTAAAACTGACTACAGGAGTGTAGCCAGTTAGCTAAAATGATTATGAAAGTTCGATAAAGCGATCTTCAATAAATTTCTTTTCAATATTGTTGCGTTGCATTTCATTGTCCAGCACCTTGATTTTGTCTTCCAAAACCTTTTTATCACGTTCCATTTCCATCAGCTGATCCTGCAAGCGCTGATTTTCGACATTCGCTTCAACCGGATTGGATTTTTTGGTATTTTGTAATTGTTTTATTTCAAGCCGAAGTTCAGACATCACTGTTTCGGAATCTTTGGCTTCTGATCGCGCTTTCATCACCATCGATTGGTAACTTTCTATGCGTTTGCGCATGGCAGCCATTTCGGCATTTTCATCCATGGAGAGATAGTTGCTTTTGCGCAACTGGTTGGCGATCTCTGCCATACTGCTTTGCAGTTTGCTTATTTCGCTCACCACCGCTTCACTCACCGCAGCTTCGCTTTGTGTATCATTTCCCTGTTTGTTGGAGCCAGCGGAAAAGTTAGGGAGTAGTATTTCATCCAGGCGCTGCTGAATTTCTTTTGATACTTTATCAAACCTCTGCAATGTATTGATTATTAATGGATCTGTTTGCTTTGAATTATCTTCCATATTGGAAAATCGACGATCCAGTATCGTGCATAGGGTTTCAAGATTTTTGGAAGAGGTCTGCAATTCAGTGTGGCATCTTCCCAGTGAATTAAAAAACTTTTCCTGCTGGGTCGTATTACTTAACAACAATCTGACCAGCAAAATGGCTGCGCCACAACTGATTAACAGAGCCACACTACCAAAGACCTCATTGAAGCTATAAGCCATAAAAATACCTCTAGATCAATTTGAGATAGGTGATATAACCTACACCGACGCCAGGTACACTTAATTTATAATCGGCACGGCCTTCATTTGTCTTTAATGACATTTCAAGACGGGGAAACTGACGGCTGACAATGCTGGAGCGTGCCAGTTTGAAAGGGCCGTTTTTGTTGCCGACAGACATGCCTGCGCCAAACTCATCCATAAACTTACGCGCTTCGTCCAGTTGGTCATTTGAAGCGGTGCCATTCTTGAGGAATGAAGGCGCCATGGCTGGCTGGTCGTTATTGAGTGCCCACAATATTCCTACTGCACTCATTTCCATGATGGCGAGCGCATTGACCGGCGGTGTTTTTCCGTTCTCACCGAACAAGCCAATCAGGTTATTTTCACTGAAATCCGCCAGTTTTAATTCGGGGCAGGGCTCCAATGTAAACGCTTGTCCTTTTAGCATGATTGAAAGAGTTGTCATGACACTGGCCAGGTCTCCATTCTCTTGACTCATGGCTGATTCATCAGAGGGCAGGGGCACAAAGCGCGTCAAATATGTCTTTAAATCAACATCCTGGAACGGTTTGTTAATCACAAATTTAGCACCGCTTTTATAAGCAGATTCAATTTTTTCTATGCTGGCTTCAGTCGTCACAAACCCGATGGGGATGCGGTTGCCGTAGGTTTGACACACGTGCTGGCAAAATTCCAGTCCGGAGATTTTGGGCATGTGCCAATCAGTAATGATCAAATCCGGTTTGTATTTTTCGAGAATATCCATAGCAACTTCAGCATCACTGGCACTGCGGATTTCCAGTTTTGGGTAGTTACAAGATTCGATCACTCTCTTAATAATGCTTTGTATCGCGCGGCTGTCATCAACAACCAGAAACTTGGCAACACCATCTATTGCACTCATGATAAAAATTCCCCAGAAGATTTGTTATCTACGTCGAAGATCATCAAATTCACCAAGTCTTCGTTTGGTTTATCACTGACAAACAGCAAGCTGAATGTCGCATTTTTTTGCAGATCAAGAAATTCGTTTAATGGAATCTCCTGAGGCAGACCTAATTTACTGTTTTGATCCACAATCAAACTGCCACCGAGGATATTACAGGTCTCTTTTTTGGCATCCTGAATATCTTCCGCTGAAAGCGTATCTGGCGACAGGCCAAACATATGTGAAGCGACTTTGATTGCTTCATCGTTATCCAGGATCAGTCCAATGGCGATAGATTCCGCTTGCGGAAGGCTATCGATATACATAGGCAAAATGACTGCCATCAAGTTTTCAGGATCATCAATTGTGGAACAATGTGTGCTTTCCTTAAACTGAAAAGCTGTGCCGCTCACGAATGACCATGACTCTGAAATTTTTTTCATCATGTCTGTGGTGGATAACAACTGCATTTGGCATCTCCCAATGTAGTTTCATGATGCTACACCGTTTGTGCGATAGTAAATGTCGAATCAATGCAGTAAAAACCAACCAACTTTTTATATTATTATCAATGTAATCAATGGTATCCCTATCCATAACCTAAAACTCAGTTACTTCGCATAATGTATATTATGTTAAATAATAGGTGTTTCCTAAATCGTAGCGATAAACGTGTTTGCCCTGTTGTGATTTGAGTTACTATCTAGAGACGTCCACGTCACAAGGTGCTCTAGATGAAAAATGTTTATGTGTGCATTTCTTTATTATTTGTTGCAGCTTGCACTACACATCACAGTCACATAACGGCACATCCACAAGATCGTTCCAGCCATCTTAAGAAACCAGTACAGATCACCGGCAAAGTTGATCAGGCACTTACGAGTGGTATTTTGGGAAAAAGCGTCAAAAGCACTGTGTTTATTTATTTTGATGATGTGCTGCATATCACCGGTAAACTTGACCGGACCGGATTTGGCGAATTGCCTGGAATCAGTTACCAGGACAAGCGGGTTTCCAGTAGTTGCAACTCTAAGCCAACAGGGCCTAAAACGGCTGAATTAAGCTGTATTGTATTTATCGATAGCGAACGTGTGACGACCCTGGTGATGGATACTAAGAGGAATTAATCACTATCAGCGCCCTACTTTTACTTCCGGGCAGACAAGGGCTAGTGATTACTCAGGCAAGTCACCATGCTCTTCATAAATTTCCCTGAAACGCTCGGCCAGTTTTGCGAATGTGCTGAGCAGCATAGGATCGAAATGTTCAGGCCGCGTGCGGCCGTCACCCTTCAGTATGATATGTAATGTCTGCTCATGTGACAGCGCCGTCTTGTAAGGCCGCTTGCTGCGCAAAGCATCATACACATCGCTGATGACCATAATTCTTGCCGATAACGGGATCGCTTCACCCTTGATCCCATTGGGGTAGCCGGAGCCATTCCAGCGCTCGTGGTGATTCAAAGCGATTTCAGCGCCCATCATGGTGAATGGCGAGGAGCTTTTCCCATTGCCAAGAATACTGTGGCCCAGCGCAGCATGCGTTTTCATGATTTCCCATTCGTCTGGCGTGTGTGGGCCAGGTTTAAGCAGGATATAGTCGGGAATGCCGATCTTTCCTACATCATGCAGCGGACTGGCATGGTAAATCGTGTCGACAAAATCCGGGTTCATGCCTAGCTCTGTCGACAACTCTTTACAGAAAAAAGCAATACGGTGGATATGATCGCCGGTTTCCTTATCGCGAAACTCGGCTGCGCGCAGGATGCTGAACATAGAATCAAAATAACTGGTCAACAATTGTTCGGTGCGTTCTTCCACTTGCACTTCCAGCGTACGGCTGTAGTTAGTGAGAAAGTCGTTGTATTCTTTCAGACGCAGCAGGTTGCGTACCCGAATCCACAACTCGGCGCGGTCTACCGGCTTGGTGACAAATTCTTCCACCCCACATTGCAATGCCCGCATTCTTGAATTGCGGTCTATGAGCGCGGTGATCATGATAATGGGGATCACTTTAGTCGCTTCATTGCTTTTCAACTGTGCAGCCAGTTCAAAGCCATTGACTACCGGCATCATGGCATCAAGCAGGATAAGGTCAGGTTGATGTTCCTGAATCAGCTCCAGCGCCATTTTGCCATCATGCGCCTGTAAGGTTGCGTAGCCTTCAGAGGTCAGCAGCGTATCCAGGTAGGTACGATTATTCTCTTCATCATCGACAATGAGAATGGTCTTGCGCGTGACTTTCATGTCCATAGTATCAACCCTCTCGCCAATATTATTTTTATGCGCAGTTCAGTTTTAAGGTGGAATCGTGTTGTTTAAAGTAAGGCATCAACTGTTTCCATAAACTCTTTGTAGCGGATAGGCTTTGCTATGTAGCCATCACAGCCTGCCTTGCGCATTTTCTCCTCATCGCCTTTCATGGCAAATGCGGTGAGCGCGATGATCTTGATATGACTGGTTTTATCCTCTTCTTTTAGTATGCGTGTGGCAGTCAAGCCATCCATGCCCGGTAACTGGATATCCATCAGGATCACTTCAGGCAATTCGTTGCGTGCAATGTCCAATCCGTCCAGCGCATTCACGGCTTGCAGCACCTCATGGCCTGAAGTCTCCAGCAGCAATTGCGCCAGTTTCATATTGGTCGGGTTGTCTTCGACTACCAATACTTTCGCCATCGTCTACCTCTATGCTTTCGCTTCAGGCACGGGTTTTTTCTTACCGGCCAGCGCACGATGGACTTCACTGAGGAAGTTGCCATGATTGAATTCGGATTTTTCGAGAACAGCCAGCACATGCCCTTTCAATACCTGCTGTTCCGGAGGTGTCAGGAATTTGGAGGTGACGATAATGATGGGGATGCTTGCGGTGCGTTTGTCCTTTTTCAGTTCCTCAACAACTTCAAAACCATTGATTTCCGGCATCATCAGGTCCAGCACAATCAAGTCTGGCTGCTGCATTTTTGCAATATTCGTGGCCTCACTTCCGCCATATGCACGCAACACCGTATGCTTGGTATGTTCCAGATAAGAGGAAATAATTTCAACCGCTTTGGGGTCGTCATCGACGACTAATACCTTGGCACCAGGCTGGTTGTTAGAGGGTTTTGTAAAACCAAGCTTGGCCAGTGCAGTTTGCAAATCGTCGGCAGAGACAGGCTTTTGTAATACCTGGGCGGCGCCCAGCGATAAACCGCGGTTACTATCGGCCATGATAGAAAGAATGACGACCGGAATGTGGGCAAGCTTGGCATCGGTTTTTAGCTTGGTCAAGAACTCCCAGCCATCCATGCCGGGAAGCAGGATATCCAGTGTAATCAGATCAGGCGGGTTGCCGTCAGCCAATATCGCAAGTGCAATTTCGGCAGTGGCGGCACGGGTAACCCGACAGTTGTCAGATTCCAGCTGCAGCCTGATCAGGTCAGCGGCACGGTCATCATCTTCCAGTACCAGTACATGGGGAGAATCGGTTTGCACCAGGCGCCTGATACTCTCCCCGTCCCCGTCAGGCACATTTGCCAGCGCTGCGTCAATCAGGTTGGTTTTGTACTGTAGCCATACTGTGAAAGTACTGCCTTTGCCGGGTATGCTTTGCACAGCAACTGCGCCGCTATGCAGCTCGGCCAGTTTACGCACCAGCGCCAGGCCCAGGCCAGTCCCTTCAAAACGGCGTGAAAGCGTGCTTTCGACTTGTACGAATGGCTGAAACAGGCGATGGATGTCTTGCGCATCGATGCCTATACCGGTGTCAGTCACCGATAGCTGGATGAACTGTTCTGCGTTGCCTATTACCGAATAATGGTTGGACGGGATATCCCTGGTGTGTTCAAGAACTTGGTCACGCGTGACCAGGCTGGCCTGCAAGGTCACCTGCCCGCCTTCCGGTGTGAATTTGACGGCATTGGATAGCAGGTTATACACGATCTGCTTGACCTTGCGCGCGTCCAGCCAGGCATTGCCTAATGTTTCCGATAGGTCGGATTGCAGTTTAATATGCTGGGCAGAGGCTTTTTCCTTGATGATAGACAGGCTGTTTTGCAGCAGGCCCTGTACATCAATCACCTCCCCTTCCAGTTCCATACGGCCGGCTTCGATTTTAGATAAATCGAGCACATCATTAATCAGTGAAAGCAGATGTTGGCCGCTCTCAAAAATATCATTGATGTAGACTTTCTGTTTATCTTCCAGTGGCCCTATCAAACCATCACGCAGGATTTCCGAGAAACCGATAATGGCATTCAGCGGTGTGCGTAACTCATGCGACATGGTGGCCAGGAATTCGGACTTCATCTTGTCTGCTTCCAGCAACTGCGCGTTTTTCAGGCCGATTTCTTCACTGCGCAGGTGCAGCTGCTCTGCCAGCAGCTTGAGGTCACCATATTGCTGGATATTGTGTAGCGCGACCCCCAGTTGTGCTGAAAGACGTTCAATGAAAACCTGGTCACGATCGGTCACCGGCTGGCTTGCCGCCAGCACTAATACCGCCAGCGGTTTTTCCTGGTAACTGACCGGACAGATAAAGATGCCGGCAGGCTTGATGGAAAGTAATCCTGCTTCTATCGTCAATGAAGGAAACTTTTCCACATCGCGCAGCAGCAAGGTCTGGTTTTTCTGGATTGCCTCGCCTATCACCCCATGGCCAAGTTTGAATTCAGCCAGGATATCAGTCGGCGCCGCATGCGAGCTTTCCAGGCGGTAGAGCCCGCTCCATTCGTCATAGGCATAAATGGCAGACACAGGAAAAGCATGATTCCGCGCGAGAATGTCCAGCATGCCTGGCAGTATGCTGGAGCGGTCATAATTGGCATTAAATAGCCTGAGCACTTCACTGTGGGTTTGATCGTAAATCGCTGCATGTTTAAGATCGTGCGCAATTTTCTTGAAGTCACTCACGTCACGCGCAACTGTCGATAAATGCGAAGGAACGCCATTCGCATCTTTATGAACCACCACTACCTGAGAAACCGGAATCGTGGTGCCGCCGCGGGAAATAAAAGCGGTTTCACCACTCCACATCCCGCTGCCCAATGCGGTAGGAATAGCCTTGTTGTGTATCAACTCAATCGCCCAGGCCGGGCGCATGCGTGAAACAGGCTGTGAATTGATATCCTCATCTTCGCCAATGCCGAGCAGCTTGCGCCCTCCCCTGTTCAGGTAGAAATAATCGCCTTGCAGATTGGCATTAGCGATCAGGTCAGGTGAAGCATCCAGGATATCTGTGAGCCGTTTCTGTTCAGCCGAGGCTTGCCTGCGCATTTTAAGGTCACGCTGTATGCGCCAGATCAGCAGCGGGAAAAACATAAGAATGGCAATAGACATGACCGTAAACAGCGTCAGCAGGTCTTTTGCATGGTCCTGTTCTGACAGGGTGCGGTCCGCTAGCAGGTTCTGCTCTTCCAGTGACATGGCGCTGAACACACTGCGGATTTCAAGCATGTCTTCACGACGGATAGAATCCTTACTCAGTATCTCTTTTAACTGGTCAACTGAAGTGGTGCGGGCCAGCTCGACGATCTGGTTGAAATAAATCAGCCGCGTCTCTATCAGTCGCCTGAGTGACGTGATTTGCTTTTGCTGGAAACTGTTGTCTTTGGTGAGTACCGCGAGCTCGGTAATGTCTTTTTGCAATTCAGCCAGCGCGATGTCGCGACGGTTGACAGAACTGCTGTCTCCCGTGAGCAGGAAACCGCGTTGCGAAACTTCCAGCTGGTTAAAAAGGCCCAATCCTCTATCGAGTTTGGAGATGACCAGGTTAGTGTGAGTGACCCAGCGATTGGTTTCAGAAAAACGTTGCAGGTAAATAATGCTGGTGATGCCGAGGATCACTAACAGCGCAAAAAAGCTGATGAATCCATAAATAATTACGGATTCTAAAGCCCATCGTTCCTTGCGTTCAGTATTCACCCCGGTTAGACCCCACTAAGCATTGCGATTCCCGTCTTGTTTTTAACATCAGGATCAATATGGCTTTTAATTGATTTATGACGATAATGCCTGGTAAACGTTCACCGATTATGATGACTCATAAGCGTTTGATTTAAATAAACAATCGAGAACTGTCATGCTGTGGCAACCAGGTGATCGAACAAATGCTTTATCTAATGCATTAGTGCTAATTTATTCGCGCACGTTTTACATGTCAATTATTATTTTTACTTAAATTAATTGTTTCGATAACTATTTAAAAATCAAGTTACAGACTTAGGATCGCATATTCATTATTGGATAAGCCTGAGCTTAATTTTTAGGTAGCTTGAAAGTAAGGATGCTATCGCCCTGCTTGAAACCAAACAGCGAGTTTCCGCCGCTCACCACCGCAATGTATTGTTCGCCATTGACCTGGTAAGTGATAGGCGGCGCATTGACGCCATAGGCAGATTGATAGTGCCACAACGCTTTGCCGTTTTGGCTGGCATAAGCAGTAAATTTGCCATTGCCCTCACCGCAGAAAAGTAATCCTCCGGCAGTGGACAGGACGCCACCTATCAATGGCTGCTCAGTTTTATGCTGCCAGGCGATTTTGCCAGTCTGGCTATCAATGGCACTCAGCAATCCCCAGCGTGCATCGTCAGTCGGTTCACTGGCCGCATAGCGCATCGGTTTCTGACCGTTGCTGGCTTCTGTTTCATGCACAGTATATTTAATGGGGCTGTGCATCGCCGCTACAAATATTTTATGCTGGCGTTCATCGACACTGACCGGCGACCAGTTGGCGCCGCCCAGGATGCCTGGATAAACCACTGTACCTTGCGGGCCAGGTTTTTTGAACAGGTTATGCTGTGGCACAAAGGCTTCAGATTTTGCGAGAAACTGGCCGGTAACACGATCGTGCACATAAAACCAGCCGGTTTTGCTGGCCTGTCCGACGACCGGAATCATTTTCCCCTGGTGCTGATATTGGAACAGTACTGGCGGGCTGGCTAAATCATAGCCCCACAGGTCGTGCGGCACTTGCTGGTAATGCCATTTGTATTTCCCGCTTTCAGCATCCAGGGCCACCAGCGACACGGTATATAAGTTATCACCCGGCCTTGAAACATCGTTCATCTGTGGCGATGGATTGCCAGTGCCGAAATAAAGCGTATTTGTGTCCGCATCAATCGCCGGTGTGCTCCAGGCTGAGCCACCACCAAATCTGGCCGCATCCGGATACTCTTTCAGTGCCGCTTTCTCTGCCGTGATATCGCGCTGAAAATAGCTGCCATCCGCGGTTTTGGTGGTGAAATTGCCTTCCCAGTTTTTTGCCGGAATGGTATCAAACTGCCACACCTGATGACCGTCATTGACATCAAATGCGGCCAGGAAGCCAGGGCGGCCATAACGACCAGTCACCCCGATCACAGCACCTAAAGGCGCATCGCTAGTCGGGTTATCAATATGCAATCCGTAACCTACGCCTGTGATGCCGATGATGACTTTATGCTTGTAAACCACCGGCGCCATGGCAATGCCTACGCCGGTGCCGCCTGTGACTTTCCTGCTTTTATTCGGATCACTGCTGTTGAGGGTATTTTGCTGCTCGGTATTCACCTGGTTGGCGGCGACGTCAATATCCCACAGCTTTTGCCCAGTGTTGGCATCCAGTGCGATCAACCGCGCATCCACAGTGCCGATAAACACTTTGCCTTCAGACACGGCAACACCACGATTGGCTGGTCCGCAACACATCGGCCAGTCGGCCTTGCGGTCATGCGTATATTTCCAAAGTTGCTTGCCGGTAGCAGCTTCTAATGCCAGCACATGGTTAAACGGCAGGCTGACATACATGACGCCATTGACGACAATAGGGGTAGCCTGAAAAGTGGCTTTGACGCCTGTATTGACGTTCCAGGCCGGTTGCAGCTGGCTTACATTCTGTTCATGGATCTTTGACAAGGGAGAAAAGCGTTGGGCTTGCAGATTCAATCCGTAACTTGGCCAGTCAGTATTACCTGCACTGGCAGAAGTTGGTTTAGAAACCTGCGTACAAGCAAGTAACAGTGAGACAGATGCCAGGCTCAGATAACTTAATAATTGCCGAATGAGAGATTTATTCATATCAATAATATCCAATGACTATACAGGTGAGTATACATGCGAAATGCGGCCGCGAAATATTTTTGCGGCCAGATGTTATTTAGAATGGAGGCGATATAAAAAATATTTCTCTCAATGAAACTAAACCCGGTTTATGATGGACATAACAACTATTAGTTAATGCGATAACCATTATGAGTTCAATTGCTTCCTTTGCCCTTAAACTCGCCGAAAACGGCTCACTACCAGATTTATTCATTCGCAAAGGGATACAAAAACTCTGCCAATCCAGGTTAGACGAGATTCAAGAAAACGATTGCGAAAACGCTCAATCGGCTCTGATTCAATTTATCGAGCAAATGCAAACTTCAGATATTGCACCCTTGCCTGAAAAAGCGAATGCGCAGCATTACGAAGTTCCTGCTTCTTTTTATGATTATTGTTTAGGTACGCATCGCAAATACAGCAGTTGTTACTGGCAACCAGAGACAAAAACACTGGATGAAGCCGAACAACTGGCATTATCACAAACCTGTGCCCATGCACTGATACAAGATGGCCAGCAGATACTCGAGCTAGGTTGCGGCTGGGGCTCTTTGACATTGTGGATTGCCCGGCATTTCCCGAATGCCAATATTACCGGCGTTTCAAATTCTGCTTCGCAACGTGAATATATCCTGCAACAAGCCAACCTGCTTGGTCTGTCCAACCTCAATATCATTACCGCCGACATGAATGTGTTCGATACCGAGCAGACCTTTGACCGGATTGTATCGGTCGAAATGTTCGAGCATATGCGCAACTACCAGGTGCTGTATGCCAAAGTGGCACGCTGGCTAAAAGCGCATGGTCTGTTTTTTAAACATATTTTTGTGCACCGCCATGCTGCATATACCTTTGATGTGAAATCCGATGACGACTGGATGAGCCAGTACTTCTTCAGTGGCGGCATGATGCCGAGTGACGATTTGCCACTGTATTTTCAGGATGACTTGAAAATGATAGAAAAATGGCGTTGGAACGGCACACACTATGAAAAAACCGCGAATGCCTGGCTAGCAAATATGGATAAAAACCATACCGCGCTGACGCCGGTGTTACAGGGCATTTATGGAAAGGCAGATGCTGAACTCTGGCGCCAACGCTGGCGCATTTTTTTTATGGCCTGCGCCGAACTGTTTGGCTATAACCACGGGCAAACCTGGTGGGTCAGTCATTATTTGTTTGCCAAGAAATAAACTTTAACGTTGAATATGACCTCTAACAAATTGATTATATTTAATTTTATTTCTTTCCAGCTGTTATGGTGGGCGTGTGTGCTTTCCGCCAAGCCAGGCTTGGGTTTAGCTGTATTTTTATTGGTCCTGTTATTCACTGCGGCACATTTGCAGTGGGTGGAAAGCTGGCAACAGGCTTTACCTTTATTGATGACAGCGACGTTCGGATGCATACTGGATCAGATTGGTTACTTAAACGGCTGGGTCAGTTTTGAATATCACAGCGTCTTGGTAAATTACATCCCGTTCTGGATGATCGCTTTATGGCTGGCCTTTGCCAGTACGCTGAATGTCAGCATGCGCTGGTTACAAGTTAAACCTGTGTTAGCCGCTGTGTTGGGCGGCATTTTTGGCCCCTTGGCTTACCTGGGCGCAGCGCAATTAGGCGTGATACACCTGCCCTCCCCGACTTTTAGCCTGGCATGGGTAGCGCTGGAATGGGCCATCGCCATGCCATTATTACTATGGATACGTTACACGTTCAACCACACCGTTGTCATAAGGCGCACATGATTTATACCTATGCACTGATCGCGATACTGATGTTTGCCTTAAGTGGCTGGCTGCTGAGCTTTGCTACACATCATTACAGCCATGTCGACAGTATGTGGAGCCTGTTTATGGTCATCACAGCCTATGTCAGTGCCATTTTTTATTATGATTTATCAGTGCGTGCCTGCCTGGTATTGGCACTCGTGACATTGTGGGCCCTGAGGCTGAGCATTTTTCTCACCTGGCGTAACTGGGGTAATGAAGATCATCGCTACGACACTATCCGCAACAATAATGAACCGCATTTCTGGTTTAAGAGTGTCTATATTATTTTTGGCTTGCAGGCGTTACTGGCCTGGGTGATCTCTTATCCGCTATATACCGCAGTGACCAGCCAGGCACCTTTGCAGTGGCTGGATTGGGCCGCTACTTTACTGTTCGCACTCGGTTTTTACTGGGAGGTCGTGGCCGATATTCAGTTAACGCGCTTTCGCAGCCGGCCCGGTCATGAAAATAAAGTACTCAATACCGGGCTTTGGCGTTATAGCCGCCATCCTAACTATTTTGGCGAAAGCATGATCTGGTGGAGCTTTGCCTTATTTGGCGCTGCGACTGGCGATCACTGGGTGTGGTTATCGCCAGTCATTATGACTGTCTTGCTATTGAAAGTCAGTGGCGTCAGCCTGATGGAGAAAACCATACACAGCCGCCGCCCTGGCTATGAGCAGTATGTCAAAAACACCAATGCTTTTATTCCAGGCATCCCGAAAGGTGGTCAGGCAAATGATTAAAACAGCCATCATTCAAAAACAATCGCTGGCAGTCATCACCCTCTGCTTCGGCATGCTCTCCAATGTGCAAGCGAAAGACTGGTCTTTTGACGTCTGGCTGGATAAGCAGAAAATCGGCACCCATACTTTTTCCTTCAATAATCAGCAGTTGCAAAGCCGTGCGAATTTTGAGGTCAAAATCTTGTTTATCAATGCTTACCGTTACCAGCACCAGGCAGATGAAACCTGGCAAGGTGCATGTTTAAGCGGCCTGAAAGCACATACTGCAGAAAAGAAGACTGTCACCGATGTCAGTGGGCAATTAAAAGAAGGGCAGTTTGTCATTGCTAAACAGGAAGGCAAGAACGAGGAAAAGCAAGTATTGCCCGCTTGCACCATGACATTCGCCTACTGGAACCCGGCTATCCTCAAGCAAACGAAATTACTGAATCCGCAAAATGCAGAATACCTTGATGTGACGGTAACTGATGACGGTTCTAAAACAATCATGGTAAAAGGCCAGAACACAGTTACGCATCAATATCACCTGAATGGTCGCTATAAAGGCAAAGACAAGTTGAATATCACGCTCTGGTATGACCAGCAGGAAGATTGGGTGGCGCTGGAATCAGTGACACCAGAAGGTTATAAAATTGTTTATAGGCTCATTTAATCAATATGTTAAAAAATTCAATTAAAGTGATTTGTATCATGACTATCTTAGGACTTACCGCCTGCCAGAATTTGCCGCCTATCAAGACGGTTGCCCAGGTAGATGTAGACCGCTTTATGGGTGACTGGTATGTGATTGCGGCCATTCCCACTTTTATGGAAAGTAACCCGTACAATCCTGTCGAGCACTATGACAGAAATGCGGATGGCACCATTGCCACCACGTTTACTTTCAACCAGGGTGGGTTCGATGGCAAATTAAAAACCTACCACCCGACTGGTTTTGTGGTGCCGGATAGCGGCAATGCGGAATGGAAAATGCAGTTTTTATGGCCTTTCAAGGCTGAGTACCTGATCGCATACCTCAGTGATGATGCACAACTCACCATTATTGCCAGAAACAAGCGCGATTACGTCTGGTTGATGTCACGTAAACCTTCGATAGACCAGGCAACATTTGACAAGCATGTCGAAAAAATAAAGGCCATGGGCTACGACATCGGCAAACTGGAAGTTTTTCCTCACCTGAACGCTCAGCCCCCCTTAAAACAGCCCTTTTAAAGTCAACGCCAGATAAACCAATCCAGTCAGTAAGAGACTTTAGTGAATTGAGAACCTCAAGTGATCCAGAAAAGACCTGATATTTCACACCGCGCTTTCGGGATAGTTTGGCGGTTGATCGGCTGGCTGGATAACCAGCATTACCAGGCCCCAGCGAGTGCCACCTCAGAGAGCATAGACTGGTGGCGGGTATTGCCATTTGTCGCGCTGCATCTCGCACTGGTCGCTTTATTCTGGGTCGGCTGGAGCCCTTTTGCGGTTGCATTCGCTGCCATCATGTATCTACTGCGCATGTTTGCCATCACTGGTTTTTATCATCGCTATTTTGCACATAAAACGTTTCAAACCTCGCGCGTGGGACAGTTTATCTTTGCTTTGATTGGTGCCTCTGCTGTGCAACGCGGGCCGTTATGGTGGGCGTCGCACCATCGCAGCCATCACGTGCATGCTGACCAGCCGCAAGACATACACTCGCCGCATCAGCATGGCTTTATTTGGAGCCATTTAGGGTGGTTTCTAAGCCACGCCAACTTTAAAACCCAGCTTGAACGCGTACGCGAGCTCACAAGATACCGCGAGCTTTGCTGGCTGGATAGGTTTGATAGCCTGGTTCCAATTGCGCTGGCTGCATCTATCTATGGCTTGGGTGAGTTACTGAGCGCATATGCGCCTGGTTTACACACCAACGGCTGGCAACTGCTGGTATGGGGGTTTGTGGTTTCTACCATTGCGCTTTACCACGCGACTTTTTGCATTAATTCCTTGGCGCATGTCTGGGGCAGTCGGCGGTATGCCACGCGTGACCAAAGCCGCAATAACTGGCTGATTGCCATTGTTACACTGGGCGAGGGATGGCATAACAACCACCATCATTACCCTGGCACAGTCAGGCAGGGTTTTTACTGGTGGGAAGTAGATCTCACCTATTACGGATTGCAGGTATTAGCTTTGCTGGGCCTGATCTGGAACCTCAAACAGGTACCGATAGAAGTACGCAACCAGCATACGGGTGAGAGGCACTGAAAATGGCATTGAATATTGCCATTATCGGCAGTGGCATTGCCGGTAATACACTTGCCTACCATCTGCATCAACAACATCAGATAACGGTGTTTGAAGCCAATGACTATATCGGTGGCCATACACATACCCACCAAGTGACCATTGCCGGTGAAACCCATCTGGTAGACACCGGATTTATTGTGTTTAACGATAAAACCTATCCTGAATTCGAGCGCATGCTGCGGGCCGCCGGCGTTGCCTGGCGTGACAGTGACATGAGCTTTAGCGTACGCAATGAAGTCACCGGGCTGGAATATAACGGTACCTCTATCAATAGCCTGTTCGCGCAAAGGCGAAACTTTTTCTCGCCTGGTTTTTACCGCATGATCCGCGACATTTTGCGCTTTAACAAACAGGCACTGGTGTTGCTGGCAGCAGGCAATGAAATCACGCTGGGTGATTATCTGGCCCAAAACGGTTATTCGCCCCAGTTTGTGCGTGACTATATCGTACCTATGGGTGCCGCCATCTGGTCTACCGATGCCCAACAAATGCTGCAGTTCCCTGCCCGCTTCTTCGTGCGCTTTTTCCATCACCATGGCATGTTAAGTCTCAATGACAGGCCACAGTGGCGCACGATTAAAGGCGGCTCGGCAAATTACCTGGAGAAATTTACTGCAGGCTATCGAAATCGCATTCACCTGAATTGCCCAGTCACGGCGGTGCACAGAGACAGTGATAGCGTCACATTGACCACTGGGCAAGGTCAGCAAAGCTTTGATTATGTATTTTTTGCCTGCCACAGTGACCAGGCCTTGCGCATTCTGGGCAGTGAAGCGACTGAAACCGAGCACGAGGTTTTGGGTGCATTTCCCTATCAGGACAACACTGTGTTTCTGCACACTGACGCGAGCTTGATGCCCAAGAGAAAACTGGCCTGGGCAGCCTGGAATTACCATGTCACTGCCGAAGCCACCAGCAAGGTACAAGTCACCTACAACATGAATATCCTGCAAGGCTTACGCTCGGCGGAACCCTTGCTGGTTACACTCAATTACACCCAGCCGATTGACCCGGCCAAAGTCATCAAGAAGCTGCACTATCGCCATCCGTTGTTTACCCTGGCGGGTGCGCAGGCGCAGCTAAGGCATGCGGACATTAGTGGCCACAACCGCACCGGTTTTGCAGGGGCATACTGGAAAAATGGTTTTCATGAGGATGGGGTGGCGAGTGCGCTGGCCGCCATTCAACACTTTGCGGCGGCATTAAAATGACAGACAGTATGCCCTCAATACCGAGTAAAACATCACGCAGCGAGAAATCGTTAACTGAAGAATCGGCTGGCGACAAGTTACATAGCGCCATTTATACAGGCTGGATCAGCCATCAACGCCTGCAACCGAAAACGCATGGCTTTCGCTATCAGCTATTTATGCTTTACCTCGACCTTGAAGAATTACCTTATTTATTTAAAAATAATAAGTTATGGTCTTATCTTAAACCTAATTGTGCATACTTCAGGCGACAGGATTATCTGGGCCCAGCAGATCAGCCTTTAGATGAATGCGTACGTGACCTGGTGGAAACACACACCGGTCAACGTCCACTAGGTCGCATAGGACTTCTCACCCATTGCCGTTACTGGGGCGTGTGCTTTAACCCGGTCAGTTTTTATTACTGCCATGATAGCCAGGGCGAATTGCAGGCGATTGTCAGCCATATCACCAATACACCCTGGAAAGAGCAATTTGCCTACGTGCATGAGGTCAAGCAGGCAAAGTCATTGCTATTTAAGCTGGGCAAAGACTTCCACGTCTCCCCGTTTATGCCTATGGATATAGACTATGAATGGCAGTTCTCAACCCCTGGCGAATCACTCAGTGTACACATGCAAAACTGGCGGCAGGAACAGGCCATTTTTTTTGCCACTTTAAAGATGGAACGCCAACCCTGGCAGGCCAAAACCCTGAATCGCATGCTCTTCAACTATCCTTGGATGACCCTGAAAGTCATTGCTGCCATTTACTGGCAAGCCCTGCGTCTATGGCTCAAAAAAATTCCTTTTCACCCTCACCCAAAACAACATTCCAAACTTGGTGATGAATCATGAACTCAATGCCCTCCTCAAAAATATTGCCTTCAGACACACTGACAAAACCTTTAAAGTCAAAAAGCCGTGCCAAATGGGTAGCAAGCATGGCCAAGTCTCAGGTGTTGAAACGACTTGCCGGGCTGCGGGTTGGCTCCCTGACCATTATCGATGGCAATGAACTGCATGAGTTTGGTCACGCAAGCGGTACAGCGATTGAGGCAACCATTACCGTGCATGACCCTCGCTTTTATGGCGAAATCGCGTTTGGCGGCAGTATAGGTGCGGGAGAAGCCTATATGCTGGGCTACTGGCAGGCTGATTCCCTGACCAATGTGGTGCGCTTGATGGTGCTTAACCAGTCAGTCATGGACACGCTGGAAGGCGGTTACCAGTACTTAAGTAAACCATTCCTCAAAATTCTCCACTGGTTAAACAGCAACAGTGAAGCAGGCAGCCAGAAAAATATTGCCTCGCACTATGACCTTGGTAACGACTTGTTCAAGCTCTTCCTTGATCCGACCATGATGTATTCATCTGCCATATTCGATGATGCCAAAGCTGATGCTGGCAGCTTGCAGGCTGCTTCTGAACGCAAGCTAAAGGTGATTTGTGAGAAATTGCAGCTCTCTGCAACAGACCGTGTGATTGAAATAGGCACCGGATGGGGTGGTTTTGCCATCTACGCTGCCAAACATTATGGTTGCCATGTCACCACTACCACCATTTCCGAGCAACAGTTTGTGCTGGCCAAGGAACGGGTTGCAGCTGAAGGCTTGCAGGATAGCATCGCGTTGCTGAAACAGGATTACCGCCACTTGGAAGGACAATATGACAAGCTGGTCTCGATTGAAATGATAGAGGCCGTTGGTCACCAGTATTACGATACCTATTTCAAAAAAGTCAGCAGCTTGCTAAAACCGGATGGCTTGGCCCTGATACAGGCGATTACCATCATGGATCAGCGCTATGAAAGCGCTATTCGTTCGGTAGATTTTATCCAGCGTTATATCTTTCCGGGTTCTAACATCCCCTCTAATACCGCCATGTTGGCCAGCATGACGCGCGTCAGTGATTTGCGCCTGGTGGATCTGCAGGATATCGGCTTGCATTACGCCACTACCTTGCGTCTGTGGCGGGAAAACTTCTTCGCCCATATCGATGCCGTCAGGCAGTTAGGCTATAGCGACACCTTTATCCGCATGTGGGATTTTTACCTCAGTTATTGTGAAGGTGGTTTTGCCGAATGCGCATTGGGTGATGTGCATTTGCTGCTGTCCAAACCTGGCTACCGCGCGCTTAAACGGGTATAGCCGCGCAGCATTCAGCGGTCATGATAAAATTGCCAGCCTATGACTACCCATGCAGTGCTGGAGTGGCGCGATGGTTTGCCCTACTCTACTCAATTTGATGATGTTTACTTTTCTGCCAGCCCGGATCAGCC
>DATHWT010000074.1:0-18340 GCA_035460345.1 Methylophilus sp.
GAAGGCAATCAAGCACAACAGGAAAGCTGTACCCAGGAGTTGAAAGATGCATTACAGGTACTCTCTTATCGCCTGTCCGCCTCCGGCCTCGACCCTGAGCTGATTTTGCAGCATGAAGACCTGGAGAATAATGCCTCCCCCTTTATCACTCAGAATATCGAGATACAGAAATTCCTTACGCTCACCGTCATCAATGCCGACGATATTCAACATCTTTATGAAGTGCTCAAGCGCTGCGAGCAATTGACCAATGACATCCGCAAAGCAAATGCCAAGACCGGGACCAGCATTTCACTGACTGCCCTGATGCAAAGAATGCTGCAGCAAATCCATCGCATGCAATTACTGGTCGATATCCTGCATGGTCTGCTGCTCAAGCATGATGTCAATGATGCGATTGCACGGCTGTTTAAACAACTGGTCTATGCAGAATGCAAAAAGAATAACCTGTCCGATTACTGGCGCCAGAACACCGAGTTGCTGGCTTTACGAGTGACTGAGAATGCCAGCCACACCGGCGAACACTATATTGCCCAGCACAGGCAGGAGTATTACAAACTGATGGGCTCTGCCATGGGTGCCGGAGTGATTATTGCTTTCATGGCCATGTTCAAAATCATTATCGCGAGCTATCACTTTGCGCCTCTGGCTGAAGCCATTTTCTTTAGCTTGAACTATGGGCTAGGCTTTGTCCTGATCCATCTGCTGCACTTTACCGTTGCCACCAAGCAGCCAGCGATGACGGCCGCCACCATTGCTTCTACCATTGATGACGACGGGCATGACAGTAAAAACATTCACAGCTTGGTCAATATTGTGGCCCAGACCACCAGCAGCCAGACCATTGCCATTTTAGGCAATGTCATCGTAGTCATTCCGATGGCGATGCTGATCGACTGGCTGGTGGTGCAATACAGCGGCCACCACTTTATCGGTGAGGCCAAAGCGCATATATTGCTTGATTCCAACAACCCGCTCATCAGCCTGAGCGTGCTGTATGCTGCGGTGGCGGGCGTGTGCCTGTTTCTTTCCGGCCTGATTGCTGGCTACCACGACAACCTGGCGGCTTATAACCGCATCCCGGAACGTATCGCCCACCTGCCCGGCTTACAGCGCCTGCTCGGTAAAGAGCGTTTATTACGTATCGCGGAATATATACGCCACAATTTGGGCGCCCTGGCCGGGAATTTCTATTTTGGTTGCCTGCTCGGGTTCGCTTCCGGCCTGGGCGTGATGCTAGGCCTGCCGCTGGATATCCGCCATGTCACCTTTGTTGCGGCCTTCTCCGGCTATGCATTTTCTGCTTTGGATTTTCAGTTGAGTTATTACCTGCTGGGCACGGCGCTACTCGGTATTGTGGTGGTGGGGACGGTGAATTTGCTGACCAGCTTCGGCCTGGCTATTTTTGTTGCCATGAAATCACGGCAAGTGCGCTACCGGCACTGGAAAGCGTTTGCACTGGAATTGGTTACTTTGCTCTATCGCCAGCCGTGGAAGTTCCTGCTTCCACCGAAAAGAACTGAGTCCTAAGGTATTTGAACTAAGTGCTTAATCCGGTGATATGGCAGACGTGGATTTTTTCTCTATTAAAAAATGAAAAATCCCATTCTCTTTTTTAAAAGAGATTAGCGTCACCGGGTGATTGGTAATCAGGTTACGGATATTCTGCTCACTGCCCGATGCGGTCGTTTTCACCAGCACTACCTGCCCTGACGACAACGCATCCAGCGCAGTTTTGGTTCTCAACATCGGTTCCGGGCTTTCCAGGCCAGTTAAATCCAGTTCTACATCAACATTGTACTGCACGGTGATTCCCCTGCTGGCTGGCACTTAAAATGCAAGTGCGTCAGCCTGTTTTAGTTAAATTTTATTTTAGCGTATTAATAGCATTCAGCCATTGAGGCTGCTGATGCTATTCAACCACAGTGTCCGGCGCACCATTAGCGCCTTCGGCCAGTTCACGAATCATCTTGAATAATTCACGGCTGCTTTTAGGTGGTTTGTTGGCTGCCTGTTCTTTTTGCGCATTACGGATCAAGGTGCGCATCTGCTGTACATCGGTGCGTGGATATTCCACAAGAAACAACTCAAATGCCTTTGCGTCTTCTATCAGGCGGGTGCGCCAGCGTTCCATCTGGTGAAAGCGGGCATTCTCCTCGATATGCTTGCCTTCCCATTTTTGCAACTGCTCAACGATAGGCGCCAGGTCAATGTCGCGCATCAAACGACCAATATACTGTAACTGGCGGCGGATGGCGCCGTTGGCAGTGAGCCGTTTAGCCTCGACAATCGCGTCATTCAAGGCTTCATCGAGTTGTAATTTCTTTAATCTGTCTTTCGGCAATTCCAGCAATTGACGTCCAATTTCCTGCGCGGCATCAGCCTCTGCTTTTAATTTGGTTTTACTGGGGGGAAAAGATGCATCAAGGGGTTCTGCTGTCATGGTAAAAGCAATCTGTGCCAAATCACGGTATGATACCAGCTTTAACTGCCAAGCAAAAAACAAGCGCCCATAGCATGCAACTGGATCAACTCAAGCAAATCTCGCAAGACATTATTCAATTGGCCAGCCAGGCTGGGGCCAGCAGTGCAGAAGCCGAGGTGAGTTTTGGCACCGGCCAGAATGTTTCGGTCCGTCAGGGCGAGACTGAGAATATCGAATATAACCGCGATAAAGGCTGCTCGGTTACCGTTTATTTCGGGCAGAGGAAGGGCTACGCCAGCACCTCGGACCTGAGCAGGCAAGCGCTTAAAGATACCGTTGAGGCCGCCTGCAATATTGCCAAATATACCGCAGAAGATACCTTCTGCGGCTTGGCAGATGCTGAGCGCATGGCAACAGCATTTCCTGATCTTTCACTGCATCATCCGTGGGATATTGATGTCGGGCAGGCACTTGCGCTGGCGACACGCTGCGAGGCGGCTGCACTTGCGGTTGACTCGCGCATAAACAACACCGAAGGAGCCAGCATTTACAGCCAGAGCGGCGCGTTTGCCTATGCCAATAGCCATGGCTTTGTCGGCGGTTATCCAAGCTCGCGCCACAGTATAAGCTGTTCTGTGATTGCGGAATCCAACAACCAGATGCAGCGTGATTACTGGTACAGCAGTGCCCGTGATGCGCAAGACCTTGTATCGCCGGAACAAGTGGGCAAAATTGCAGGCGCACGCACTGTCAAAAGACTTGATGCGCGCCCGATTAAAACCGGCCAATACCCGGTGCTGTTTGAAGCACCGCTGGCCAGCGGCCTGATTGGTACGCTGATCAGCGCTATTTCCGGCGGTAATTTATACCGTAAATCCTCATTCTTGCTGGATAGCCTGGGGCAGACCATTGCCAGCCCGTTGTTGCATATCGAGGAAGATCCTTTCATCCTCAAGGGTGCAGGCAGTAGCCCGTTTGATAATGAAGGTGTCGCCTGCCAGAAGCGTATCCTGGTCGAAAACGGTGTCTTGCAAGGCTATTTGCTGGGCAGTTATTCGGCGCGGAAACTGGGCATGCAATCGACCGGCAATGCCGGTGGTGCGCATAATATCCTGGTGCGCTCTACCGGACAGTCATTAGAGCAACTGTTACAAACACTGGATACCGGCTTGCTGGTGACCGAGCTGCTTGGGCATGGCATGAATATGATTACCGGGGATTATTCACGCGGTGCCGCAGGTTATTGGGTAGAAAAAGGCGTGATTGTGCATGCGGTGGAAGAGATTACCATTGCCAGCAATATGCAGGAGATGCTTAAAGGGATTATCGCGATCGGCAATGACACCATCCCTAATAGCTCCAAGCTGACCGGCTCCATACTGATTGATCGCATGATTATTGCCTCTGCAGACTAAGCAGGTAGCCATACAAATAAAAAAGGCTTTGCAAGCTATGCAAAGCCTTTTTTATTAAGCTAATTTTAGTGCCTGTGACTTAATTTTGTAGTCACATGCAAAAACCGTTATTTGGCAGGTGCTTCCAATGTCAGCAACGTCTCATCAATACCGGCCACCACATTGACTGCATTTTCTTCCATCACCACAGGCTCTTCTGCCGGTTGCTGACTGACTTGATCCACCTGTGGTGGCAATGCCTCTTGTGACTCTGTCGCCGCTGGCGTATCGGTTAAGTCAGCTGCCACATCAGGCACAGTTTGTTCAGTGGCCACTACGGCTTCTTCCACTGCAGGCTGCTGGGCCTCAGCATTGGCAGTCACAGCGATTATATTTTCTTCAATCGGCGCATCTGACTGTAAGACAACCGTGTCAGCAGGTACTGATTGCTCCAATGATGTCCCTTTCGCAGGTGCATCATCATCTTCTGGCTCAAAGTCATCCTGCAACAGTTCTTGCGGCACAATGCCATCCTGCACCATGCTGGCGCGGCGTTGCAGATATGCATCTCGCATAAACGCATAAGGATCAATCGACGCATCATCTACCAGGTCTTTTGCATCCAGCAATTGTGTACGTTTGTCTACAAACTGCACTAAACGCACCTGGTTGTGGGCACGGATCTGGCCGGTGTTGTGCAGGTAAGTGATAGGGTCAGAAGTCACAGTATCAAATGCCAGACCACCAGCATCACGAACGGTGCTTGGTCCCAAGATAGGCAATACCAAGTACGGTCCTGAACCTACACCCCAATGGCCCAAGGTCTGGCCAAAGTCTTCCTGGTGTTTAGGAATATTGTCTTTGCTGGCAACATCAATAAAACCGGCAATACCGAAGGTGGTATTGATGACAAAACGACCAGCATCGGTAAATGCCTGCGCGAACTTCAGTTGCAACAGGTCATTTACAACAGTGGTCAAAGTACCCAGGTTATTGAAGAAGTTACTGATGCCAGTACGCACTGGTGTGGGTGCAACTGCTTTATAAGCCTTGGCAACAGGCTTCATGGCATATTGATCAACCACATCGTTAAATTTGTATATCCCCCGGTTGACGCCTTCAAGCGGATCTTTGTTGGTGGTTGCACACCCGGAAAGACCACAGAGTACGGCAATCAATAAAATGGATTTTAGTTTTTTCATATTTTTCATTATATTTAGATGAAGCGAATTGGTATCAATGCCTTTATAAAATTTAGTCATGGCATGTAAGAAGCTTATCTATCCTACACATAACCTGCAATCACATTAACGGCGCCCGCGATAAAAATTGAAGGGCAACAACGCTATCGAGATCTACAACGAAAACCTTACTACTGCCTTACCAAACGCTGCGTAAAACGAGTTTATTCTACATCAAATGTCATTTTTACTTCACATTATTTTTGTATATTCCCAGCGCCTTTTGCCGCTGTACAGCATGATTTACAACAGGCATCGGGTAGTCCAACTCGGGCATGCTGACAAGCTGGTCTTTCTTGTTCACTGTGCCTGCCCACGGCGCATGAATCACCTTGTCATTCAGCTCCGCTAACTCAGGCACGTATTTACGGATAAACTTGCCCTGCGCATCAAACTTTTCCGACTGAGACTGCGGATTAAAAATCCTGAAATACGGTTGCGCATCACAACCAGTCGAAGCAGCCCATTGCCAGCCACCATTGTTGGCAGAAAAATCAAAATCAATTAATTTTTTGGCAAAGTATTGCTCACCCCAACGCCAGTCAATCAGTAAATCTTTCACCAGAAAACTGGCCACTACCATACGTAAGCGGTTATGCATATAACCGGTCTGGTTCAATTGACGCATGGCCGCATCGACAATCGGGAAGCCAGTACGCCCATCACACCAGGCAGCAAACCAGTCGCGGTTATTGGGAAAAGGCAACTTGTCATATTCCAGCCGATACGCCCGCCCTGCCAACTGTAAATCCGGCCGGTGATAACAGACCTGGAAATAAAAATCCCGCCAGATCAACTCGCTCAACCAGATAGCTGCACCGGCATTGCCAGCCAGTGACAATTGCCAGGCCGCATGTGCCAGCTGGCGGATCGAGATGGTGCCAAAGCGCAAATGCACGGATAAATAAGAGACACCTTTGACAGCCGGATAGTTGCGTGCATCTCCATAATCTTCTATCCGTTGCAGGAAGTCGTTAAATAGTTGCTGCGCACCTGCGATACCGGTTGGCAAGCGCATGCTTGTTAAATTGGTCCTAGAGAAGCCAAGACTTTCCAGGGATGGCATGGATTCTGCGGGCACTTTAGCCAAGGATGTCACATACTGCTGCACTGGATAAGCCTTGAGGTAAAACGGATTCAGCTTTGCCAGGTGCGCTCTTTTATAAGGGGTAAACACGCCATAAGGCTTGCCGCTCTGGGTCAGGATTTCATCCTGTTCAAACAGCACCTGGTCTTTGAATAGGTGCAGGGTCTGGTCAGCGCGTAATAAAGCCTGCGCCACCTGCTCATCGCGCGAAATCGCCAGCGGCTCGTAGTCGCGATTGGCGTACACAGCGGACACTGCAAGCTGTTGCGCCAGCATGGGGATTTCCTCCAGCGCTTTGCCGTGCCTAACCAGGAGATCCCCGCCAGACTGCTGTAGCACGTCTTTGAGCTCAGAGACACTTTCCCAGATAAATTCGACACGTCTGTCATGCTTGTCAGACAGGGCATCCAGGATATCGCTATCGAACACAAACGCCAAATAGACCTGCTCGTGCCGCTTTAACGCATGATACAAGGCAGCATGATCTTCCATGCGCAGGTCGCGCCGCAACCAGACCAAAGCTTTAGACATGATTATTCCCGGTGATAAGGATGACCACTTAGGACCGTATGCGCGCGATAGAGTTGCTCGGCCAGCATCACTCGCACCATGCCGTGCGGCATGGTTAACTTGGAAAGGCTGAATAACCATTGCGCCTGCGTCTTCAGTTGCGCGTGCAATCCATCCGCGCCACCAATCACCAGTGACACATCACGGCCCAGCTCCTGCCAGCTTTTCAATTTATCGGCCAGTTGCAGGGTGGTCACAGCCTGGCCGCGTTCATCGAGCGCCACCAGATAATCTTTACCGGCAACTTCCAGGATACGTTTGGCCTCTGCCTCTTGCACGACTTCGCTGTTTTTGCCTGCCGCACGCTTGTCGGGCTTGATCTCGATCATACGGGTTTCCAGCTCGCGGGGCATGCGCTTCAAATATTCGGCACAGGCGGATTCAACCCAGTCAGGCATTTTATGTCCCACCGAGATGATTTTCAGCTTCATGCAGATATTGCGACGAAAGGGACGTGAGAAAAAAGCTGCACGCGGTCACACTTAAAACGGTCGCGAAACTGCAAGTCCACCCCGGCTTTACTGTTGGGTGCAGTTTGCACTCTGCTCTGCGCGCACATAGTGCAGATGATGTTGATTAAGCGGCTGAAGCTGCGCGTCGCGATTGCGACTCGCTCCATAACTGCTCGAGGTTATAGTAAGCACGGGTGGCTGGCACCATGACATGGATCACAATCTCGTCCAGATCCACCAATACCCATTCACCGTCTTTTTCACCTTCGATACCACGTGCGTCAACGCCCTTTTCTTTCAGCTTCTCGCGCACATTGTCGGCGATCGCCTTGCACTGACGGGTGGAATTACCACTCGCCACAATCATGTAACTGGTAAGCGTTGTCAGCTTATGCACGTCCATGACGGTAATATCAAAAGCTTTAATATCTTCCAGCGCGTCGACGACGGCTAGTTTCATCTCCTCAAGGGAGATGGTTTTATCTATAGGTTGCATAGGCACACTCAATGGAATTCAGGCAGCTTGCGCCGGGATATGGTCTTTTTGTTCGACGATACGGTTATGCGTATCGACATAGACCAGTTGTGGATGATAGTTGGCTAACTCAGCTTCGGTATACTGTGAATAGCTGGCGATAATAATCAGGTCATCCGGATCTGCCTTGTGTGCAGCAGCACCATTGACAGAAATCACACCGGAGTGACGCTCGGCGCGAATCGCATACGTCGTGAACCGCTCGCCATTGTTGATGTTGTAAATCTGGATCTGCTCATATTCGCGAATACTGGCAGCTTCCAGCAAGGCTTCATCGATGGCGCAACTACCCTCGTAGTGCAGCTCACTGTGCGTGACACGCACCCGATGCAGCTTTGATTTCAACATGGTTCTTTGCATTGCATCCCTTCAGTAAATTTCCCGCCAGCGCGGAAAAGGTCGTAATTATAAAGTTATCAATAGCTTAGCGCAAAATAATTTTCATAAAAACGTGACGATTTTCCCTAAAGGCTCACTTCACAATTATCAATCAAACGCGTATTACCCAGTTTGGCCGCGGCCAGCACCACTAGTTCAGTTTGATCCTGTGAAGGCACACTCAGATCCTGTTGCGCACGGATCTCTACATAATCCACCTGCCAGCCCAGTTGCTTGAGTGCCAAAGCAGCTTCCTGGCTTAACGATTCGTAGTTACGCCTGCCACTTTGCAGCGCCGTTCGCAGCTGTTGCAGTTGCGCATATAATTGGGCGGCCTGTGTTTTTTGTTCAGTGGTCAGATAACCGTTGCGGGAGCTCATGGCCAGCCCGGACAGTTCGCGTTTGGTATCTACCCCCACAATTTCAATGCCAAAGTTGAGCTGCCGCACCAGTGCCCGGATCACCATCAATTGCTGGTAATCTTTTTTACCAAACACCGCGAGGTCAGGTTTCACCATATGAAACAGTTTGGTTACTACCGTCGCTACGCCGGCAAAATGCCCCGGGCGGCTGGCACCGCACAAGATATCCGCCAGTGGCGGTGGCTGCACAACGACCTGCTGCTGCAAATCCCGGCCATTAAAGTCAGGATACAGCTCCTCTACTGCCGGGGCAAAAACAATATCTGCGCGCACGGCACGCAACTGGTCACAATCCGCCTGTAATGTACGCGGGTAGCTGCCAAAATCTTCATTGGGGCCGAATTGCAACGGATTCACAAAAATGCTGACTACCACAATGTCTGACCGGCTCTTGGCCTGACGGACTAGTTCACAATGGCCCGCATGCAAATTGCCCATGGTGGGCACAAAACCGATACGCTTGCCAACCTGACCATCAAGAAACGTGCGCAATTCACGCAAAGTATGAAACAACTGCATGGGTAGGTATGAGACTTTCTGGGCGCTAAATATCGCAGCAATATAACACAGCCGATTTTTTAATGGATGGCGGCAGTGCATTGACAACCAGGCAAATCAACGCCTATAGTCATTCATGCAATTCTGCTACGAAAAATAATTGAGGGAGTGTGTAACTATGAGTGTGGCATCCGAATTTAAACAGTTTGCGCTTAAAGGTAACGTCATGGATCTGGCAGTCGGTGTGATCATCGGCGGCGCATTTGGCAAGATTGTCGATTCTTTAGTCAACGATATCATCATGCCGATTATCGGCAAAATTTTCGGCGGCTTTGATTTCAGCAATATGTACGTACCGATGAATGGCCAATCAGCTGACCTGGCACTGGTGGAAGCGAAGAAGCTGGGCGCGGTGCTGGCCTACGGTAACTTTATTACTATTGTGCTGAATTTCATCATCCTGGCTTTTATCATTTTCCAGATGGTCAAGTTCATGAACAGCCTGAAGGAAGCTGCACCACCTCCACCGCCTGCTGCCACGCCGGAAGATATCCTGTTGTTGCGCGAAATCCGTGACAACCTGAAAAAATAAAAACCTTATTCTTTCGTATAAAAGCAAAAGGGCGCCTCAGGCGCCCTTTTGCTATATCCGGGTCATGCTAAATTACAAAAGCATGAAGTGTTACTGAACAGAAGGCTGCCCTTCATACGGCTGCACCTCGTAAGTCTGGCCCTGGGAATTATCTGAACCATCATTATTCAGGAACACGATCACACTGACCTGGTCATCAATAATATCCAGTTCGGTGGTCGGGTAAAAAGCGCCCTGCTCGTCTTTGTTGATGTTGTGGTAATGCCAGATTGAAGCCACCACACGGCCACTGTCTTTTAATTTAACATCTTCAGCCCGCGCCGGTTCACCCAGCAAGGCAATAATTTCCGAACGCTTGAGCTTACTGACCGCATTCACAAAGCCCTGCTCGTCCAGAGGAATTTTCTCGGCGGCAAGCTTCTCGGTCGTAGGGCCAGCCCAGGCAGGCTGACTTAAAGATACCAGCGCCAACGTCGCCAGCATGTAAAACCAGGATTGTGTTCTCATCTTAACGCTCCTTTTTCAGATAGTCAGGCAATCAAAACAACCATTGGTTCACACCAACGCTACGCGACAATATTACACAGACTCTATTGGGTAAGGCTCTTCCGGCAATTGCTCTACCAGCAGCACGTGTACGCGACGGCTATCGGCATGCACAACAGTCACACTCACGTTATCAATGCGAATTTGCTCGCCCCGTTTTGGCAAGTGACCGAAATGGTTTACCACCAGGCCACCCACCGTAGAAAATTCTTCATCACTAAACTCGGTACCGATGGCTTCATTCAGTTCGCCGATTTCCGTCAGGGCTTTCACACGATAGGTGGCAGCCTCCTGCTGGATAATATTGCCTTCGTTTTCGTCATCATCGTACTCATCTTCGATATCGCCGACAATCTGCTCAAGTACATCTTCAATGGTAACCATGCCTGCCACGCCGCCGTATTCATCCACCACGATGGCGATATGGTTACGGTTACTGCGAAACTCTTTCAGCAGCACATTAAGACGTTTGGATTCAGGGATAAACACTGCCGGGCGCAGCATATCGCGCAGCTCGAAAGACTGGTCGGCGTAATAGCGCAACAAATCCTTTGCCAGCAGGATGCCGATGACATCATTTTTGTCATCTTCGATCACTGGGAAACGGGAGTGGGCTGTTTCGATGACAAAAGGGAGGAAGGTTTCTGCCGGTTGCGTAATGTCAATCACATCCATTTGGGAGCGCGGGATCATCACATCGCGCACTTGCATTTCACTGACCTGCAGGACACCCTCAATCATGGCGAGGGAATCACCATCCATCAAGTGGTTTTCATAAGCCCCATGCAGCAACTCAACCAGTTGCTCGCGATCTTCTGGCTCGCGCAGAAGAAAATGACTTAATCGTTCTAATAAAGAGGGTTTATGGGACAACTTTTCCGGCTCAGAAGCCATACGTACTGCTGAAAACAGCATCCTGTGTAAAGAGATGATTTAAGCATACATTAAAAACCATGAATATGTCACCTTCAGCAAAGCCGGAATCAGCGCTTTATGCGTCATTTCAGGCAGCGATTGGCACTTTTTGGCACAAATCTGCTAAATTATCTGCCTATGTTAAATCGCCTCACTCCCGCCTTCACCGCACTGCGCAAATCGCTTACTGCCAAGATCATTGCCGGACTCATTGTTTTTTATTTCCTGTTTGCCTGGCTGGCAGTCAACCCCCTGGCAAAATGGCTGCTGCCATGGGTGGCCGAAACGCAATTGGCAAGTATAGCCAGCGTTGAAAAAGTCACGTTTGACCCTTTCCGGCTGACGACCACGATAGACCACTTTTCACTGACTGAGAAAAGTGGCGCGCCATTGGCGTCGTTTGACAAGCTGGTCGTGGACATGGAGTTTAGCGGCCTTTTTAGCTGGGCCTGGAAATTGAAGCAGGTGGCACTGGCATCGCCACGTATCAATATTCATATATCAAAAAAGGGACGCCTTAACTGGGCAGACCTGATTGCCAAGCTGAATGAAGACCCGTCCCCGCCCGATAAAGATTTACCTCGTGTGATTGTTGAAAATATCGATATCCTTCAGGGAGATATCGAATACCTGGATGACCATCATGCCACGCCGCTGCAAGCTTCTTTGAAGCCGCTGGATTTTCAACTGGATGGTTTTTCGACACTGCCGGAAGACCGTGGCGATTACCTGATTGCCGCCAAACTGCCTTACCAAGGCGGGACACTAAAATGGAAAGGTAACTTTGGCGTCAATCCGCTGGCGTCACAAGGCACGCTGGCGATAGAAGGCCTGCAAATCGCCAAGGTCGCGCAATGGGTCAATACACAATCACTCCCCTTCCAGCCAGATGCCGGGATTTTTTCCAGCCAGCTCAAATATGATTTCTCTTTACCCAACCAGCACCCCAGATTATTGCTTGCCGATGCCAAGTTATCGGTGAACGCGCTGGCAGGCAAGCTGGTTCAAGGCGACCGTCTCGCATTGAACCAATTAGAGTTGTCCATTAAGCAATTATTGCTGGAGCAGCAGTCACAGACCACGGTCACGACACAAGATATTGCCATTCAGCTGGATCAACTTAAATTACAAAAACCACAGGCAGAACTCTCACTAGCGTCAGCCAATGCCACATTACCCAAACTGGCATTCAGCCACAGCGACCATGCGCAGGTGACTTTCGAAAACCTCAATCTGCAGTTCAATCAACTGCAATTGCAGCATCAGCAAAAAACCCTGTTCCACTTGCCTGCCCTAGCTATTGAGCAAGTTAGCCTGAATCTGGCTGAACGTCAGGCCGCTATCCCCAAAATATTGCTGACAGATGGCAAACTCGCGGCCACACATTACGCCGATGACACACTGGATTGGCAACAGGCATTTGCTACGGTGACTTCCACGCAGACACCCGAAAAAGCACCTGAAAATCAAAATCCGACGAGCACTCCGGAAAAACAGGTCGCGCCCTTTCATATCGCTATCGGGGAAATTGCGCTAGCACATTGGCAACTCGCTTACCTTGACCAGCAGTTTGCCAAACCACTGGAAGCGACTGTGGCTGACTTTAATCTTCACCTGGCACTAGACCAGCACACAGAATTACAGATTAAAAATATTACAGCTGAAGCCAACCAGCTCAACGTGCAATCAGACAAGAAGTCCGTCGCACAACTGGCAAGCCTTGGACTTACCGATAGCAGCGTGGCATTGGCACAGCAAAAAATCAGCCTGGGTGCACTTCAATTGACCGGCCTCAAAACCAGTGTCATCCGTCAAGCTGACCAGCAGCTGAACTGGCTAGCATTACTTGCCCCAGCCGCAACCAAAAATACAGCGGAGGCGCAAATTCAACCCGTTAGTACCTCAACATCCCCAACTGCATCTGCAAAAAAATCAGCGTGGGCATTTGGCTTAAAACGTTTCGCCTTGCAACACGCCGATATTCATATTGAAGATCAGACTACATCCACGCCAGTGATCTTGGATGTGACTGATGGCAAGATTGAAATTGCCGACCTGAGTCAACAGATGACGCGCGCATTACAGGTAAAAGCTGCCTTCAAGGTAAACCAGGGCGGGCAGTTCAGTGCCCAAGGCAAACTCACTCCGGCCCCTTTTAAAACTGATTTGCAATTATCGCTGGTGGACCTATCACTCAAACCTTTCGCGCCTTACATTCAACAAGTCGCGGTGCTCAATCTGCAAGATGGCAGTGCCAGCATTCAGGGCAAGCTCCAGCAAACCACCAGTGGTGCGACTACATTTGATGGCGGATTCAGTGTCAATCATTGGTCATTGCTGGAAGAATCCAGCCAACAACCTTTTATGCGTTGGGAAAAATTGCAGGGTGATGGCCTTGCGCTTTCGTTGGCACCCAATCGCTTGCAGATAAACGCACTGACACTGAATAAACCACAAACAAAATTCATCATTTACGCAGACCGCAGCCTGAATATTTCGAAAGTGATGCGCAACTCGGCACCTGCCACTAGCCAATCACCTGCAACTGGCCAACCAATGGCCAAGCAGGCAGGCACTGAGCCGCCAGCCAAACCCTCAGCGAGTGCGGCCAACGATGCCAGCGCGAGCAATACATCTGACTTTCCTGTCTCGATAGACACCGTACGCATTAATGGTGCTGAACTCGAGTTTGCCGACCTGTCACTGCCACAACCTTTCGGCACTAATATTCACTCGCTCAGCGGAGTGATCAACGGCATTTCCAGCAATCCAACGGCGACGGCACAGGTGGAGCTGGATGGCAAAGTCGATGAGTATGGTTCTGCACGTATCCATGGCTCATTACAACCTTTCAAAGCCACCGAGTTCACCGATATCAAACTGGCTTTTACTAATTTGGAAATGAATCGCCTCACGCCTTACTCGGGTAAATTCGCTGGCCGAAAAATTGAGTCAGGTAAATTATCTGTAGATCTGGAATACAAAATCAAACAGCGACAACTGGCTGGCCAAAATAAATTCGTGATCAAAAAGCTCACGTTGGGTGAAAAAGTAGATAGCAAAGATGCCGCCAGCCTGCCATTGGATCTTGCCATCGCGATTCTGGAAGATAGCGATGGCGTGATTGACCTGGACTTACCCATCAGCGGCAGCCTGGATGACCCGAAATTCAGTTATGGCAGCATTATGTGGAAAGCCTTTACCAATGTACTGACTAAAATAGTGACCTCCCCGTTCAGTGCGCTGGGCAAGCTGTTTGGCAGTAGTGAAAAGCTGGAAGCGATTGTATTTGAAGCGGGAAAATCCAGCATTGCACCGCCTGAACTGGAAAAGCTGCACGCAGTCAGCGCCGCGCTGGATAAACGCCAGCAATTAAAACTGGGCATTATTCCCGGCTATGACAGTGCTGCCGACACGCGTGCCATTCAGGAAGCGACTTTGCGCAAGCAAGTAGCCGAAGAAATGGGCGTACGCCTGGAAGCAAACCAGGCGGCAGGACCGATAGACCTCAACAACCCCAAGGTGCAATCAGCCATTCAGGCCTTGCATGACCGGTTAAATAACAAAGGCCTGCTCAAGCGTTTGGCAGGCAAACTGGAAAAAGCCCCTGCCGGTTTTTATGCGCAGGCACAGGAAACTTTGACCGCCGGCATCCAGGTATCTGAAACCGATCTGCAAGCATTGGCAAAAGCACGTGCAGAAGCCATTCAGAAGGTATTAAGCGAAACGGGAGTGAGCCAGGAAAGAGTAGTGTCAGCGGCCGCTACACCTGTCAAAGGTGACCGCGACCAGGTGCCTAGCAAGCTGACTTTAGATGTGATGAAGCGATAAACTGATATGCATTTCAATAGTACGTTCACTGGAGCGACCGTACCGAATCACATGACCAGAACCGTCAGCAACTGCTGGAAAAATCGTAATGCCGGGGAAAGAATCATGCTTAATATACCGGTGAATAACAGTGCGATCAGGATCAGCATGCCGTAACGTTCAATACGTGAAAAGGCGATTGCTGCTTTCATGGGTAACAGGCTGACTGCTATCCTGCCCCCGTCCAGTGGCGGCAATGGCAATAAATTCAACACCATCAGCACTAGGTTGATCTGTATACCGGCGATACTCATCTGCGCCAGGAAATCCTGAGCGGATAGCGGAAACAATTCAATCCGTGCCAATATCAGGCCCCAGCCTATCGCCATCACAAAATTAGAGGCTGGCCCGGCTAATGCCACCCATAGCATGTCTTTCTTGGGACGACGCAAGTTAGCAAAATTGACCGGCACCGGTTTTGCCCACCCAAATAACACCCCACCTAACAGCACACTGAGTGCGGGCAATAATATGGTCCCGATCGGGTCAATATGCTTGAATGGATTCAGCGTAATCCGCCCCATGCGTTCGGCAGTCAAATCGCCGAAATACTTGGCCGCGTAACCGTGTGCGGCTTCATGCACTGTAATCGCAAACAGAATTGGTAAGGCATAGGCGGCAATTTTTTGTATAGCGGTTAATTCCATCTGCTTTCTAATTCCACTTTAAATTTTTGACCATCAGCAAGGCCATGGTGCAACACCGGCCCGCACTAGTTCGGGCGGGTCCTGCGTTAAGTCCAATACCGTTGTGGCGCCTACATGCAAGATGTCACTGTCGATCACGGCATCGACCTGATGTTCCAGGGTTTCGCGGATTTCCCAGCCTACTGACATGGGGATTTCGTCATTGGCCAACTGTAGCGTCATACTCAGCAGAGGCATGTTCAAAGCCTCCAGCAAGGCTTGAACCACGATGTGTTTGGGCACCCGTAAACCGATGGTACTGCGTTTGGGATGTTGCAGGCGTCTGGGGACTTCGCGGCTGGCTTCGAGTAAAAAAGTATAAGCCCCGGGGGTAAGTGCTTTTAATAAACGGAACTGGCTGTTATTGACTTTGGCATAGGTGCCGATCTCGGCCAGGTCACGGCAAATCAGTGTGAAAGGATGCTCATCATCCACACCACGCAAGCGACGGATTCGCGTTTGCGCATCCTTATATTCCATGGAACATACAAGCGCATAACTGGAATCAGTGGGGCACGCCACCACGCCGCCCTGCTGTATCAACTGGACCGCCTGCTGGATCAATCTGGCCTGCGGGTTCTCCGCGTGAATAATAAAGTATTGTGCCATGGCTACTGTAAATGACTAGCTTCCGGCCAGTCCTGCCACACCGGCACACACCCGAGCGGCAAATCGGGCAAACGCCCCATTTCCATATAGGACATGCCGGGCCCATGATAATCAGACCCCTGTGATGCTTTGAGGTCAAAACGATGTGCCAGCTTGGCAAACTGCGCATACTGTGGCGGTTGATGGCTGCCGGTCACTACTTCCAGCGCTGCCCCACCCTGGTCCCGGAATTCATTCAATAACAGATGCATGTTGACGAAACCGAGGTCATAGCGCCCTGGATGGGCCAGCACTGCTTCACCGCCGCTGCCTTTGATCAGGGTGAGTGCTTCTTGCAGGCTCATCCATTCATAATTCACATAGCCGGGCTTGCCCTTGACCATATATTTTTTAAAGACTGATTTAATATTTTTGGCATGGCCCTGCTTTACCAGAAACTGGGCAAAATGACTGCGCGTCATCACGCTATTACCGGCAATCGCCCGGGCGCCTTCATAAGCATCCGCAATACCTGCCTTGGCCAGCCCTTCCGCGATCTGTCGCGCGCGCGAATCACGCCCTTCGCGCACTTTGGCAAAGGCTTCCAGCAAGGGTGGATGCTCAGGGTTCACGCGCAAGCCTACAATATGCAGGGTGCGTTTTCTCCAGGTCGCCGATATTTCCACGCCATCAATAAAATGAATGCCATGCTGTTCAGCCGCTACGCGCGCCCGCGCCAGGCCGCTGACTTCATCATGATCAGTCAATGCCAATACACGCACGCCCTTGCTGGCAGCGTGGGCCACCAGCTCCTCAGGCGTGAGCAAACCATCTGACATGGTTGAGTGGCAATGGAGGTCGATAGGGACTGTCATGGTGGTATGGATAATGGCGATCGGTGAGTGGATGGGAAGTCGCCTGCCTGAGCAATCAGGAAACGAACTTTACATTTCGACAGAAATCATAGCAAAATAGTGCCCTCACAGATAGCAGGAATTCAGTCACTGATCCCCTCATGCAAGTCATTATCGATTTATTGCCCGTCATTCTCTTTTTTATTGCCTACAAAAAAGCCGGAATTTTTGTCGCCACCTCTGTTGCCATTATCAGCACATTGGTCCTCATGCTGATTGTCTGGCTCAAACGCGGCAAAATTGACAAGATGCTGATGATCAATGGCGCCGTGATCACAATATTGGGCGGCATTACCTTATTACTGCACGACAAGACCTATATCATGTGGAAGCCTACCGTGATCTACTGGATAGGCGCACTGGCACTTTTATTCAGCCGCTATGTGTTCCAGAACAACCTGATCGCACGCATGCTCGGCAAAATCATAGCGCCGCCAGCCAGCGTGTGGGATAAACTGAATCTGTGCTGGGTCATCTTTTTAATGGGGCTCGGCAGTTTAAATCTGTACGTTGCTTTTCACTACACGGAAGAAAACTGGGTCAACTTCAAACTGTTTGGCACCACCAGCCTGATGTTCGTATTTATCATCAGTCAGGTATTTGTGCTGAAAGATTACTGGATAGAGCATACACCTCCCGCATGATTAAAGTGCGTTTTGCGTAACTGTACGTTTTCGCTGACAGAACCCTACGGAACAACCTTATGTTATATATGATTTATGCACAGGACACTGCCAACAGCCTGCCATTGCGCTTGCAGCACCGGCCTGCGCACCTTGAACGCCTGCAACAACTGCAAACAGAAGGCCGCTTGATATTGGCAGGCCCTTTACCGGCCATCGACAATATAGACCCGGGCGAAGCGGGTTACAGCGGCAGCCTGATTGTGGCAGAATTTGATTCATTAGAAGCCGCTACCGAGTGGGCTAACAACGACCCTTTCAAGCATGCAGGCGTCTATGGCAACATTGCAGTGAACCCTTTCCGCAAGACGTTGCCATAATGCTGCAAACTGAAATTACGCAACGCCTGCAAGTACTTCAGCCGGAGCAACTCGACATCGAAGACGACAGTGCTTTGCACAAAGGACACGCAGGAAACACGGGCGGCGGGCACTTTACCATCACGGTGAAAAGCTCGCTATTTTCAGGAAAATCACAGATAATGCGCCATCGCATGGTATATCAATGCTTGCAAGACTTGATGCCTCATCGCATACATGCGCTC
>DATHWT010000075.1:0-3386 GCA_035460345.1 Methylophilus sp.
GAGGCGAACCCCGGCAATGCACGTTCGCTGGTACAGCGGCATGGTAACCGTGAAGTGTGGCTGAATCCGCCGCCGATTCCACTGAGCACTAAAGAGATGGATTACGTGTATGACTTGCCGTATGCACGCAAACCGCACCCAGCGTATAAGGGCGCCAATATCCCGGCCTGGGAAATGATCCGTTTCTCGGTCAATATCATGCGCGGCTGCTTTGGCGGCTGTACTTTCTGCTCGATTACCGAGCACGAAGGCCGCATTATCCAGAGCCGTTCTGAAGAATCCATCCTTCGCGAGATTGAAGAAATCCGCGACAAGGTCGATGGCTTTACCGGCATCATTTCAGACCTGGGTGGCCCGACTGCCAATATGTACAGGCTGTCTTGCAAGTCAGAAGAGATCGAGAAAAATTGCCGCAAGTTATCATGCGTTTACCCTGGTATTTGCGAAAACCTGAATACCGATCATTCGTCCCTGATCCAGCTGTACCGCAAGGCGCGTAACCTGCGCGGTGTGAAAAAGATCCTGATCGGTTCCGGCTTGCGTTATGACTTGGCGGTGAAATCGCCAGAGTATGTGAAGGAGCTGGTGCAGCACCACGTGGGCGGCTACCTGAAAATTGCGCCTGAACACTCTGAAGAAAACGTGCTGAGCAAAATGATGAAGCCGGGCATGGGCGCTTATGATGAGTTCAAGCGCATGTTTGAAAAATTCAGTGCTGAAGCGGGCAAGAAACAGTACCTGATTCCGTATTTTATTGCGGCGCACCCGGGTTCCACCGATGAAGACGTATTGAATCTGGCGCTATGGCTGAAACGTAATGATTTCAGGCTGGACCAGGTACAAACGTTTACCCCAACGCCAATGGCTATGGCAACCGCCATGTACCACAGCGGCAAGAATCCGTTGCGCAAGGTCACGCCTGATTCCGAAAACGTGCCGGTGCCAAAAGCGGGCAATGTGCGCAAGCTGCATAAAGCCTTTATTCGTTACCACGATCCGCAAAACTGGCCGATGCTGCGTGAGGCGCTGAAGAAAATGGGCAGGGCAGATTTGATCGGCAATGGCAAAAAACACCTGATTCCCGCCTACCAGCCGGCTGTGTTGACCAAAATCGTGCAGTCAGATGGTAGCCGTTTTGTGCCGAAAGCAATGCCTAAAGGCTTTAACCAGACCAAAAGCTTTGCCAGTCCGAAAAAAGGCGCGGGCGGACGTAAGCACTGACCTTGGTCTGCGAATATAGTCAAGCGAATGGCGGCTCAAGAAAGGTCTATCTTGGCATTGGTTATAGTAGGCGGGCGGTAATCAGCCTGTGTCCGCCATTTTGACTTGATCGATGCATCCACCGTGATGTTCACCGCAGGCAGCTTATCCTGGTTCACTGCATAAGGCCGGTAGACCCGGCCATCGCCTTTTTTGAATAGGCCTTTGAACAAGCCATACAATCCATAAGCGAAATCTTTATACGAGTCTGCCGGGTTGCTTAAATAAGCGTCGACTAGTGGCGCATAAGGTTTTAGCTTCAAGTTGGCATCGCGTGCTTTTTCCAGCATCCATGACAGGGCGATGCCAGCCAATGGGTCCTTGCCATAACCACCGCCTACATTGGCGTGTGCGCCAATGAACCAGCGTTGTTCAACCATGGTGTTTTCTGGTTTTTGATGGCCATCTTCACTGGTCCACATGGCGACATTATAGGCTTCGCGGTGTTCATCAATTGCCATCGCGTGGTAGGCATACGAGACAATTTTCGACAGCTCGGTATCGTGCCAGGAATACAGGCTTTTCTCGGAAATCATTGTGCCTGGAATCCCCAGCGCGCCTACCGTATCCCATACACCTATGAAATGCACGCCGATTTCATTACTGTAATTTTGCCTGAATGCCAGGCATTCCTGGCCATCCGGTTTGGCCGATTTGTCACGGTACAATTTCTCTGCACGCTGTAATAAATCAGGTGTGCTGGTTTTGAGCAGGCCGCATTTCCTGATCAGCCCGACCAGGCTTCGCGCAGTATAGGCACCACGGCTAAAGCCAAAAATCCATATTTCATCGCCAGCCTGATGGTGTTTGACCAGCCAGTCGTACCCTTGCAGCAGGTTTTTACTCAGGCCATAGCCGAACACGCCGCCACGCAATTTACTGCCGTTAGAAGTCCCCACCCCCGGTTCATAAAAGAAGCGCTGGTGAATGTCCCCATCATCTTCTTCAATCAGGGTCGATAGCTGATAAACGTTGGTGATATCTTCAGGATCGTTCCATGTGCCGTCAAACAGCACAATCAAACGTTCTTTTTTTCTCATGGCATTACTCCAAAACTGAATTACATCAAAACGCTAAAGCGATTGCGTCAATAATCCGGGAATCAGGTGCTGTATCTGGTCGAGAAGGTCTTTTTCTACCGTTCCCGCAGGCAGTTTCAGGTTTTGTGCAATGTGCTCGCCCAAGCGGCGGTAACTTTCAAACTGCGACTCGCTGAAAAACTGGTCTACCGTGCTGTGATGCGGAAAGGTGGGTTCCTGCAACTTGAAATTAATCAGGTCGCTCGGTTCGTCACCAGTGAGCGAGCTTTTGACATAAATCAGGTAACCCATATGCTCGGGTTTGCCATCGCCGAGGTAATCGATGGTGCCGATGGCAAAGTGGCGCGCGCCGCATTTAAACATACCATATTTACAATCCTTGACTGGTAACAGGTCGCTGATATCGAGTTTGATGGTGATGCCAAAATCCACTTTGCATTTGCGGATAGCGTTGCCCAGGTCTTCAAATTCGTAGCAACCATCTGCACCGGCATCTACCGCTACAATCAGTTTGCAACGACGGCGTACCAGCTCGTAAATGCCCAGGTTTTCAAAGTGCCCACCATCAGACAAATACAAATAGCCTGAGGTCGGGCCGGTGTTGGTAATCAATTCTTTAATCAGGTAAAACAGGTTCCAGAAAGGTGACTGGCGCTCAGGTGGATTACGCAGCCGCAGTTTGCATCCCCAGTGGTTAAATAAACGATTCAGGTAATTTTCATGCAACGGGTTACCAAACCAGCGGCCCAGGCGCGCATTGAAAATGGTCATGATGAAACCCATCACCGGATTGGTGTGGTAGCCCATGTTCGGGCTGGCTGCCGCACCGCTGGTTGAGATCAGGCTACCCAACTCTGGCCCGCCCTCACCGGTATAGTAGTGCGTGTCATACCAGACTTCGCTATTCGGTAATTTAAAACCGCAAAAGTAAGGGCTGAACATAAAAGAAGCAGCTTTGCGTTGTTGCCAGGCAAGTTGCGAACCATCGCTGATGTTGACCGCGGTATTCACAATATGGGTGGGACGCTGCCCGCGTAACGCAGACATGGGCAGGTCATCATTGTTATCAAAGCCAGTGAAACTGTT
>DATHWT010000076.1:0-13963 GCA_035460345.1 Methylophilus sp.
GCATGCAAGCCCGCGCATACTCAAGGCGATGAAACGCCCGGCCAGCAGTGAAAATAACCTGGCCCGTATTAAAGCCTGGCGCGAGACCTGCCCGGAAATCGCCATCCGCAGTACCTTTATTGTCGGTTTCCCTGGTGAAACAGAAGACGACTTTAAAATTCTGCTAGACTTTATGGAAGAAGCACAACTGGACCGCGTGGGTTGCTTTGCCTATTCAGCGGTCGATGGCGCCACAGCCAATGCTTTAGATCATCAGGTGCCGGAAGAAATAAAGAAAGAACGCCTGAGCCGCTTCATGGAAGTGCAGGAGCGCATCAGCGCTGCCAAGGTGTCAGCCAAGATCGGTAGCGTGCAAACCGTGTTGGTAGATGAGCTGACTGAGGATGACGATGGTAATGTGATCGCCATTGCAAGAACCAAAGCCGATGCACCTGAGATTGACGGTATTGTTTACCTGCAGGATGCGGACGGCATTAGTCCTGGCGATTTTGTGGATGTGCAGATTGTCGATGCACAAGGGCATGACCTGATAGGTGCACCGCCTGAGTTTTAATCATATAGATAGAATAAAAAATGCCGCAAAATGCGGCATTTTTTTATTTTGTTAGAGACATGATCTGCGCAACTTATGCGGCCTGGGTCAGTTGAGGCCGTTCGCAATCTGCCCGGTCAGCAAAGATATCCAGTGTATAAGGACAGCGTTTCAGTTTTGACTGGATGTTTTTACGTTTGCTGGTTTGTGCCAGATTCACATAAGGCGTCTGGCTAAGCCGGACATAGCCAGACTGTAGAAGTTTTTTTTCAGTCGTTTCAAACTGGCTTAATGGGTTATCCATGTTTTGCAGGGTGATGCCCAGTTTGTTTACGGCAACCACGTGGTAAATTACACTGGTTTGCCCAGGGATAGCTGGTTTGCCGTAAAGCTCGCCGACATGTATCTCGCTGCTGGAAGGGATAGACTGCATCATGGACGCATGATAACGCGTTTATAGCGATGCTTCAATCTGACAGCATGCAAAAAGCAGGGCGCGGCAAGAGCCGCGCCAACATGTTAAAATAATCAGCTTAAGAATTCAGAGAGTCATCATGCAACAAGCTGTTAAAACCCGTTTTGCGCCAAGCCCCACAGGCTACCTGCATATTGGTGGTGCGCGCACCGCATTATTTTCCTGGGCCTATGCCAAACGTCATGGCGGCCAGTTTATCCTGCGGATCGAAGATACGGATGTTGCACGCTCGACCCCGGAAGCCGTGCAGGCGATCCTGGAAGGCATGGCCTGGCTGGAGCTGGACCATGATGAAGGCCCTTACTACCAGATGCAGCGCATGGATACTTACAAAGCTACGATCCAGAAAATGCTGGATGCAGGCCAGGCTTATTACTGTTATAGCAGTAAGGAAGAGCTCGATGCCCTGCGTGAAAGCCAGATGCAACAAGGCTTGAAACCAAGATACGATGGCCGCTGGCGCCCTGAGCCTGGCAAAGTGTTGCCAGAGCCGCCGAAAGATGTGCCGCCAGTAGTGCGCTTCAAAAACCCGCAAGACGGCGTGGTGGCGTGGGAAGATATGGTTAAAGGCCGTATCGAGATTGCCAATGCTGAGCTGGATGACCTGATTATTGCCAGAGGTGACGGTACGCCGACTTACAATTTTTGTGTGGTGGTGGATGATTGGGAAATGGGCGTGACGCAAGTGATTCGTGGCGATGACCACGTCAACAATACGCCGCGCCAGATCAATATGTTGCAGGCCCTGGGCGCACAAGTACCGCAGTATGCGCATTTGTCCATGATACTGGGCGATGACGGCCAGAAGTTATCCAAGCGTCATGGTGCCGTCAGTGTCATGCAATACCATGAAGATGGCTATCTGCGCGAAGCGGTATTGAATTACCTGGCGCGTCTGGGCTGGTCGCATGGTGATGATGAAGTATTTGATATGACACAGTTCTGCCAGTGGTTTGACCTTGACCACATCACGCCATCTGCCGCGCAATTCAATACTGAAAAACTCAACTGGTTGAATGCGCATTACATCAAGACATTACCTTTAAAGCAGATTGCCGAAGAAGTAAAGGCGCGCCTGGCAAAGTTAGGCGTGACGGAAACGCAATCCCCAGACTTGCTGGCTGTGCTCAACCTTTATCGTGAGCGGACAAACAACCTTAACCAGTTAGCGCAAGAGATCGCCTTCTTCTATCGCGAGCCGGTGATTAATGATGCTGATGAGACCAAGCATATCCAGCCTGAAACAGCCGCCTATATCGAAAGTTTCCTGGACAAGATTAAAGATTCTGACTGGACTGCCGATAATTTACACGATGGCCTGAACCAGGTCGTCACTGAGCAACAGATCAAATTCCCCAAACTGGCCATGCCATTACGGGTGGCTTTGACCGGTATTGCGCAGTCGCCCAGCATCGATCAAGTGATGTCTATACTCGGCAAAGCCGCCTGTTTACAGCGCATTCGTACATTATTTCCAAAAAAATAATGCACAGGCATTGAAATTGGAACAAATTAGTACAATCATAGTCACTGTAAGGGATTGGTGTTCAACATAATAAAAACTCCAATATATGATTAAAACAATGAAGGAGCAATTCGATGAATAATAAAGGCCAAATGCTGCAAGACCCTTTTCTGAACGCTTTGAGGAAAGAGCATGTTCAAGTATCCATTTATCTCGTCAACGGGATCAAGTTACAGGGTCAGGTAGATTCGTTTGACCAGTATGTTATTTTGCTGAAAAATACTGTCACCCAAATGGTATACAAACACGCAATTTCCACTATCGTTCCAGCCCGTCCTGTTAATTTAGGACCACACGAACCAGCACAAGAATCTTAATGCATGTTTGATAGACCTAGCGGCGGAGATGCTGTCGTTCTGGTCAGTATCAACTTTGATGATGCTGATTACGAAGAAAGTTTACAAGAGCTCCGCCACCTTGCCGGTACTGCCGGATTAAATATTTCTGCTACGCTTGAAGGCAAACGCCAGTCACCTGACCCCAAGTTTTTTATCGGCTCAGGCAAGGCAGACGAGCTGAAAGCACTGATGGCCGCCTACGAAAGTAAAGTGGCTGCTTTTAATCACGATCTCAGCCCTTCGCAACAACGCAACCTGGAAAAATTTCTGGAAGCCCGGGTGGTGGACCGCACTGGCCTGATCCTGGAGATTTTTGCCCAGCGTGCCCAGTCGCATGAAGGTAAGTTGCAGGTCGAACTGGCGCAGCTTGAACATCTATCAACGCGACTTGTACGCGGCTGGACCCACCTTGAACGTCAAAAAGGTGGTATTGGTGTGCGTGGCGGCCCAGGTGAAACGCAGCTGGAACTGGACAGGCGCATGCTGCGAGTGCGAGTTAAGCAATTACGTGAAAAGCTGACTAAACTGAAGCAACAACGCGGCATGCAACGCCGTGCCCGTAAACGGTCTCCTTTATTGACGGTCTCCCTGGTTGGGTATACTAACGCCGGTAAATCCACTTTGTTTAACCGGCTGACACATTCAGGGGTATATGCCGCTGACCAGTTATTTGCCACGCTTGATACCACTTCGCGCAAAATGCATTTGGCTGAAGGTTATCCGGTCGTCATTTCAGATACAGTCGGGTTTATCAAACATCTGCCAACTACTTTGATTGAAGCCTTTGGCGCCACGCTGGAAGAAGCGTCGCAAGCTGATTTGCTGCTGCATATTGTGGATGTGGCCAGCCCTAACCGCGACAACCAGATTGAACAGGTCAATATCGTGCTGAAAGAAATTGGCGCTGCCCAGGTGCCACAGATTCTTGTGCTGAACCAGATTGACCGTATGGGCATGGCGCCGGGAATCGACAGGGACGAGTATGGTAATATCAGAACCATTCGCGTGTCGGCCAGAGATGGCATTGGTATCGAAGATTTACGTCAGGCACTGCTAGAGCATCAACAACATTTGAAGAAACTGAGTACGGAAGAGCGTGCTTACGTTTAACCGGAAATAGAAAACACGGAGTACATGAATGAGAAAGTTTCCAGGCTTTTGGAATAAAAATAACGAAGGCCCGCCCGATCTGGACGAGGTGTTCAAGGATTTGAATCAAAAGCTGAATCGTATGTTCGGTGGTAAAGGCGGGCAGGGTGGTCCTCGCGCCGGTGGTCCGGCGCCACAACCTTTGCCTATCGCCCCGATTCTGGGCCTGGTGGCCTTGATCTGGCTAGGTTCCGGCTTTTACATCGTTGACCAGGGTTCACGTGGTGTGGTGTTGCGGTTTGGCAAGCATGTGGAAACCACCACACCTGGTCCGCGCTGGCACCTGCCTTTCCCGATTGAAACGGTTGAAAACGTCAATCTTGAGCAGGTGCGCACAATAGAGCTCGGCTATCGTTCGTTTGAAGGTGAGTCTGGCCGCAGTAAAGAGCCGCGTGAATCATTGATGCTCACCGATGATGAAAACATTATCGATCTGCAAGTCGCTGTGCAATATAACCTCAAGTCGGTGGAAGATTACCAATTTAGCAACCGCTCGACGGAAGAAAGCGTGCGCGGCATTGCCGAGACCGCGATTCGTGAAGTCGCAGGTAGAAGCAAAATGGACTTCGTGTTGTATGAGGGCCGCGATGAAGTGGCTGCCAAAGCGAAAAAATTGATGCAGGAAATGCTGGATCGCTATCAGTCCGGCGTGCATGTGGTTAACGTCACCATGCAAAACGCACAACCGCCAGAGCAGGTACAAGCTGCATTCGATGATGCAGTGAAAGCCAAACAGGATTTGGAACGCCAGAAGAATGAAGGTCAGGCTTACGCGAATGACGTCATCCCGAAAGCACGCGGTACCGCGGCTCGACTGGGTGAAGAAGCTTCTGGTTATAAATTGCGCGTTGAAAATGAAGCCAAAGGTAATGCGGACCGCTTTGAGCAGATTCTGACCCAGTACAATAAGGCGCCGGAAGTCACTCGCCAACGTTTGTACCTGGATGCACAGGAACACATTCTGTCTAATACCAGCAAGGTATTGGTGGATCAAAAGGGTGGCAACAGCCTGTTGTATTTGCCATTGGATAAATTGATGGGCGCAAGTGGCGCGGGCGGTAGCACTAATGCGGCGCCTGCTGCTGAAAAGCCGGCGCAGGAGTCCTCACAATCGTCTGATGCCGGCGTTCTGGATCGCACCCGCGATGCCATGCGTAGCCGTGATCGCGAATATCGCTAGTTTGCCCTGAAGGAAAAAGAACATGAGAAATATTGGAAGTATATTAATCGGGGTATTTGTATTGCTGGTGGTGATCACTTCATCAGCATATACGGTTGATCAGCGCGAGTTTGCACTGGTGTTCCGCCTGGGCGAAATCGTGTCGGTGAAAAAGACGCCTGGCCTCTATTTCAAGATGCCTATGGTGGAAAATATCCGTTATTACGATAAACGTATCCTGACCCTGAACTGGGAAGAACCGGACCGCTTTATTACCAGCGAGAAGAAAAACGTGCTGGTGGATTCGTTTATCAAGTGGCGCATCATAGACCCGGCCAAATACTACGTGTCTGTGCGTGGTGAAGAAGTACAGGCCGAGCGTCGTATCTCGCAAATGGTCAATGATGGTTTGCGTGCAGAGATCGGTAAACGAAACATCCACGACGTGGTTTCCGGTGAGCGTGCCACGATCATGAGGATTTTGCGTGAACGTGCCGACAAGGAAAGCCGCCAGATGGGTATCCAGATTCTGGATGTACGCCTGCGCCGGGTGGACCTGACTAAAGAAGTGAGTGAGTCGGTCTACCAACGTATGGAAGCAGAGCGTAAATCGGTTGCCAATGAATTGCGTTCAGAGGGTGCTGCTGCTGCCGAGAAGATTCGTGCCGATGCAGACAAGCAGCGTGAAGTGATCATTGCCGAAGCTTATCGTGAAGCGCAAAAAGTCAAAGGTGAAGGCGATGCCAAAGCGTCAGAAGTCTATGCACAGGCGTTTGGCAAGAACCCTGAATTCTATGCGTTCTATCGTAGCCAGGAAGCTTATAAAAACAGCTTCAAGAGCAAGTCTGACGTGATGGTGATAGACCAGAGTTCTGACTTCTTCAAATACATGCGTAATGCTGGTAAAAAGTAATTTAATCCAGTCTATATAGTCATTGTATGAACTGGTGGTGTCTGATCGGTGGCGTGTTATTGATTGAAGGGTTGATGCCATTGGTATTTACGCAGGCATGGCGGAAAACCTTTGAAAAATTGTTGCAATTGAGAGACGGGCAGATTCGTTTTATCGGTTTTCTTTCAGCCGCGGTTGGCCTGCTGGTTTTTTGGCTCAACCTTTAATTACCACCCTGTATATTTGAAAGGCACGCTGATTTAGCGTGCCTTTTTTATCGTCCGCTCAGGCCATCACAAGCCATTCCTATCTCTAAAGCCATGTCTAAGGCAGGGGTTTGCAGGTATAATAACGGCATGCATAATTGGTTACTTCCCGAATATATTGAAGATGTGTTGCCAGCCGAGGCAGCGCGTCTCGAATCCTACCGTCGTCAAATCCTCGATTTATTTCGCGTGCATGGCTATCAGTATGTGATGCCACCCATGATGGAGTATGTGGAGTCTTTGCTAACCGGCATCGGCCATGACCTGGACATCGCTACTTTTAAAGTAGTGGATCAATTAACCGGCCGCCTGATGGGTTTGCGCGCAGATACGACACCGCAAGCGGCTCGTATTGATGCGCATATGCTGAATCATCAGGGCGTATCTCGCCTGTGTTATGCCGGCACCGTGCTGCGCACAAAACCCGACGGCCTCGCACGTACGCGTGAACCGCTACAGCTTGGCGCCGAGATCTACGGGCATGCCGGGATTGAAAGTGATATCGAAGTGCAGCGCTTGATGGTCAAGGCATTGCAACTGCTGGGAATGCGCACGCTGTTTGTTGATTTGAGTCATGTGGCTATTTTTGCCAGCTTGTCGCATATGGCGCAGCTGGGTACACAGCAAGAACGTGAGTTGCAGATTGCCTTGCAGGCCAAAGACGTTTCTCGTGTCAAAGAACTGATTACGAATCTGTCTGAAAAATCGCGTAAAGCCTTTATCGCGCTGACCCAGCTCAGTGGCGGTGTTGAAGTGTTGGAGCAGGCACGGGATGTACTGCCAGATTCCCCTGAAGTTGAGCAGGCCCTGCATGAAATGGCCGCGGTCGCGACAGCATTGAGTAATCATGAAGTCACGGTGACAATAGACCTCAGTGAGTTGCGAGGCTACCACTACCATAACGGTATGGTGTTTGCCGCTTATGCCAAAGAATATGCCGGACCGATCGCCTTGGGCGGGCGGTACGATGAAGTCGGTGCTGCTTTTGGCCGTGCGCGTCCTGCCACCGGTTTTAGCCTGGATCTGCGGGGTGCCTTGCAGGCATTAGGGCCTGCTACGTTAAATAAAGGCATTCTTGCACCTGCATCCACTGACGGCGAGTTGGCCACCGTCGTTGAAGCATTGCGTGCGCAAGGCCAGATCGTGGTGGAAGCATTACCGGATGCGCTGCTGGATTATTCTGAATTAGCATGTGACCGTACTTTGGAAAAAGTGGATGGTCGCTGGCAGGTCGTTGCTGTTTGAAGCCGTTTTCAATCGGCAACCCATTTTAGTTTTTGACAAGATAATTATTGAACATGACACAATCTAGGCAAGCAAAAAACGTCGTTGTTATTGGTACCCAGTGGGGCGACGAAGGTAAAGGTAAAATTGTTGACTGGCTGACCGATCACGCCCAGGGCGTGGTGCGTTTCCAGGGGGGTCATAATGCGGGCCACACGCTCGTTGTCGGCCAGGGCGCCGCACAAAAGGTTTACAAGCTCAACCTAGTGCCATCCGGTATCGTGCGTGATGGTGTGAATTGCTATATCGGCAACGGCGTCGTGCTGGACACCACGCATCTGCTGCATGAGATCGCCACGCTGGAGCAAGGGGGCCTGGATGTGAAAAGCCGTTTGAAAGTAAGTCCTGGCTGCCCATTAATTTTATCCCATCACGTGGCGGTTGACCTAGCGCGTGAAGCCAAGCGTACTGCCGAGAAGAAAATCGGCACCACTGGCAAGGGTATTGGCCCTGCTTATGAAGACAAGGTCGCACGCCGTGCCTTGCGCGTGTATGACTTGTTCCACCCCGAGCGTTTTGCTGAAAAGCTGCGCGAAGTGATGGATTACCATAATTTTGTACTCACCCAGTATCTGGGCGCCACTGCGGTGGATTTTCAGCAGCAATATGACGCCAGCATGCAGCATGCCGCTGTGCTGAAACCGATGGTGGCAGATGTTTCTGCCGCTTTATACGAAGCGAATGCGCGTGGTGAGCATTTGTTGTTCGAAGGCGCACAAGGCACCTTGCTGGATATTGACCATGGGACTTATCCGTATGTAACTTCCAGCAACTGTATCGCTGGCCAGGCTTCAGCTGGTACTGGTGTTGGCGCCAATATGCTGCATTATGTCTTGGGTATCACCAAAGCCTATACCACCCGCGTCGGTGGTGGCCCTTTCCCCAGCGAGCTGGACATCGAAACTGAAGGTATGCCTGGTTACCAGATGTCTACTGTAGGCCAGGAGATCGGTACTGTGACACGCCGCAAACGCCGTTGTGGCTGGTTCGATGCCGCCGCTTTACGCCGTTCAGCCCGTATCAATGGCCTGACCGGTTTGTGCATTACGAAGCTGGACGTACTGGACGGCATTGAATCGCTGGATATTTGCACTGGCTACAAACTGGATGGCAAAGTCGTGGATATGTTGCCTGTCGGTGCCGATGATGTGGCCCGCTGCGAACCAATTTACGAGACAGTGCCCGGCTGGACTGAAACGACCTTTGGTGTCAAAACCTGGGAAGGCCTGCCGGAAAATGCCCAGCATTATCTCAAGCGCCTGGAAGCCTTGTGTGGTGTGCCCATTGCGATCGTCTCTACCGGCCCTGAACGTGATGAAACCATTGTCTTGCAACATCCGTTTGCCTGATTAGAGATTTCAGTGATGCATGCACAGCGACTGGCTTGGGCAATTACCGGTTCCGGCCATTACCTGCGGGAATCCCTGTCTATCCTGCAGACGCTGCAGGATGTGGATATTTACCTGAGTCGCGCAGCGGCCGAAATCATCAAGCAATATGGTTTTCAGGCTCAGCTGGACGCGACCGGTCATAAGGTCTACCAGGATAAAACCGCCAGCAGCATCCCGGTTGAGCGCTTTTACGAGGGCGTGTATCACACCTTGGTGATCTCGCCCGCAACTTCTAATACTATTGCCAAAATGGCTTACGGTTTTTCGGATAGTCTGGTCACCAATTTATTTGCCCAGGCAGGTAAAACGCGGGTGCCTAGCGTAGTGTTTGCCTGCGATACCGCACCTGAGCTTGAATCTGAAGCGCCGCGCGACAATGTGGTTAAAGTCTATCCGCGCCAGATCGACCTGGAGAATGTGGCGAAACTGAAATCATTCGCTGACACTGCTGTGGTTGAAAATATGGCTGATTTGCAATCCACTATCATGCAACGTCTGGCGACACATCATGAGTTGTATCTGCATGCAGGTGTACAGGTAGCTGATTACCTGGCAGAGTAGTGCTATGGCAAAACTGCTATTCCTCACCGGAAAACTGGCAGAACATAGTCTGCACCAGGTGTTGACGTCTATCCTGGCAGATAGCAAACAATCTCCGTTTGAATATGAAGTAAAACACATAGGGGTGTCGGTGGCTGCATTAATGACCCCATCTTTAATTGCGCGCCGTGTGCCTAAGGTCGAGAATATCGACAAAGTGATTTTGCCTGGATTATGCCAGGGAGATATCGAACCTTTAGTGGCGCAATGGGGAGTGCCTGTGGAACGTGGACCCAAAGACTTGAAAGATCTGCCTCAATATTTTGGACAAAAAGGCAAGGCGCCAGACCTGACGCGCCATAGCGTAACAATTTTTGCTGAAATCGTAGATGCGCCAGACTTGAGTGTGGAACAGATTGTGGCCAAAGCAGGGCACTTTCAGCAGCAGGGCGCTGATGTTATCGATCTGGGTTGCCTGCCAGGAAAGTCATTCGCCCACATGTCAGCTGCGATTCATGCGCTGAAAGCTGAAGGCTTTCAAGTCAGTGTTGATTCCATGCGCGAAGAAGACTTATTGTCTGCAGGCAAAGCTGGTGCCGATTATTTATTGAGCCTGCATGAAAATAATCTCTGGATAGCCGATGAAGTAGAATCAACGCCTATCCTGATCCCAGCCAAACCAACCAATATAGCCAGTTTGACCCGCGCGATTGAGTATTGCCTTCAGCGTGGAAGGCGCTTTATTGCGGACCCGATTCTGGACCCGATTCATTTTGGATTGACTGACTCTATCGTGCGCTACCATAAATTGCGCAAGCGTTACCCTGATATCGAAATGATGATGGGTGTGGGTAACCTGACCGAGTTGACCGATGCCGATACCACCGGCGTCAATGCGCTTTTGTTTGGCGTGATCAGCGAGTTGAATATCAACGCCGTGCTGGCGACTTCCGTCAGCCCGCATGCCTCGGAAGCGATTGCAGAAGCTGATATTGCCCGCCGTGTCATGTACCGCGCAAGCCAGGATAAACGATTGCCGCGTGGCTATTCCAGTGGATTGCTGGGATTGCATGACCGCAAGCCATTCCCCTATAGCACTGAAGAAATTATGGACCTGGCCAGCCAGATCAAGGACCCGAGTTTCAGGATCATGGTCAGTGAGCAGGGCGTGCATGTCTATAACAGGGACGGTATACAGCACGGTACCGACCCTTTCAGTTTTTATGCGGGCTTGAGTGTACAGAATGATGCATCACACGCGTTTTACTTGGGCGTTGAACTGGCTCGTGCGCAAATCGCCTGGCAGCTAAAAAAACGCTATGTGCAGGATGAAATGCTGGAGTGGGGCGTGGCTTCCATCCAGCAGAACAAACAGGCCAAGATCGCGCACCGCGAAGCCTCGATCAAAGAGCGTCAAGAAACCACGCGCGCTGCCCCTGATTCACCGACAGTGAAGGATACGGAATAATCTGCCATGATTTACGGAACACAATTATGATTTACGAAACCATAGTCACCACCTGTTCTAAGCAGGGCGTAGCGCATATTGCGCCATTCGGCGTCCAGTGGTTTGATGGCAAAGTGATTATCTCGCCGTATAAACCATCCGCCACCTTGCAGAACATTCTTGAAACCGGGCATGCGGTTTTAAACCTGACGGATGACGTGCGGGTATTTGCCGCAGCCATTGCGAAAAAAACACAGTTTGCCACCTTGCCTGTTGCCGCGGGCTGTGTACGCCTGCAGGATTGCCTGACCCATCACGTATTAAAGCTGGACCAGGTCGAAGAAGATGACGTACGTCCCAGATTGTCGATGATCGTAGTCGAAAGTGCTTTGCATGGCCCTTTTATGGGATTCAACCGCGCGCAAGCGGCGGTGATTGAACTGGCAGTTCTGGTGAGTCGCCTGCATATGCTGCCAGTCGAAAAAATCACGCAGGAAATGCAATACCTGCAAATTGCCATCGATAAGACTGCAGGGGAGCGTGAGCTGGAAGCCTGGCAGTGGCTGGTGGATTGCATCAATAACCATCTGGCGCGCCAGAGCGGCTTGGAGCAGGCTTAGATTATATGCAGTTGTTGGTTAGTGTCAGTTCAGTCCTTGAAGCGCAGATGGTATTGTCGGCCGATGTCCGGTTGATAGACCTGAAGGAAACTTCGCATGGTGCGTTGGCTGCGCTTGATCTCAATCTTTCTAAATCCATCATCAAGGAAGTAAATCTTTATCGCCAGCAATATCCGCAAGCGGACATTATTGCCAGTGCCACGGTAGGCGATGACTGTGCATCCGCCGAGGTGCTCAATGAGTTGATTCAGACCAGGGTGGATATAGGCGTAGATGTCATTAAGTTACCGCAAGCCATTTGGTCGAATCCTGCATTTCAGGCAGTGATTAAACATTTTCTTTCCCAACAGGTGAAGCTGATCGCGGTGCTCTCAGCAGATGAATTGTCTGGGCAAAAAGACATCAGCAATAGCATGCAGGCGCTTGCCACTGCAAGATACTGGGGAGTAATGGTAGACACCATTCAAAAAGCAAAGCCTTTAACCAGCTTTGTGAGTCTGGAGTTGCTGGATTTTTTTGTCAGTACGGCAAAGTCATTGCGATTGTACGTCGGCCTGGCTGGCGGGTTGCAGTTGGAGCAGTTTGATCAGCTGGCAGATTTATCGCCGGATTACCTGGGGTTCAGAAGCGGGTTATGCCTTGATCAGCGCAGAGAACAACCGTTGGTGGCAGAAAAAATACAGTTAGTCACCGCAAAAGTGTCGGCATTTTGTTGAATATTGCCTCAAAGCCAATAAATACTTGATTCGAGTGCTGGTGAGGGTTGCGTCAAAGGTAGGCTTTGCGTATAGTTCAACTTGTAAGTCTTTTCAAAGATGTGGCTATTCAAAGCCTAATAATAAAGGAGTCAATGAATGAAAAAGAATTTTTTAAGCTTGGCAATTGCGTCTGCATTTGTACTGGCATCGCAAGTTGCGCAAGCTGAGGATATGTACCGTGGCGCATGGTATGTTGTACCAGGTGCGACATACATGAATACTGACAATGATCTTGAAGCGGAAAATGGTCGTGGTGGATTCTTGGCTATTGGTAAAGAGTTAAGCGAGCACTGGGACATCCAAGGTCGTCTGGGATATAACCGCGCTGACAATGATCTTACTGGTGTTAGTGGTAAATACAAACAAACAGCTTTAGGTCTGGATGCGTTGTATATGTTTAGCCGTGAAAATTTCCGTCCATTCCTGTTGGCAGGTATCGGTGCAGCACGTAACGATATTGATTACTCTGTACCTGGAGCTGATATTGATGGCAAGAAAAACTCTTGGATGGCCAATGTAGGTTTGGGTGCTCAATATTTGTTCAGCGACAAATTTGGTATTCAAGCTGATGTTAGACACCAATGGAGCCGTGCAAGAATTGATGTTGCTGGTTTAGGTAGTGATACAGAAACTATTGGCAACACATTGGTAAACCTGGGCGGTATCTTCCGTTTCGGCGCGCCAGCACCAGTTGTAGAAGAGCCAACACCAGCACCAGCACCGGCTCCAGTAGCTGCTGCTGAACCAGCACCTGCTCCGGCACCAGCGCCAGCACCAGCTCCTTTGTGCAAACCACAAAACGAAGTGGTTACAGTAAGTGCTGAAAAACTGTTTGGTTTTGATAAGGCTAACCTGCGTGAAGAAGGTCGTAAAGTTCTGGAAGAAACTGCTGCTAAAATCAAGGCAAACCCAGAAATTACAGCTGTTATCGTAACAGGTCACACTGACCGTATCGGTACAGATGCTTACAACCAGAAGTTGTCTGAGCGTCGTGCTAAACAAGTATCTGATTACCTGATTGCACAAGGGATTGATGGCGGTATCATCACTTCTGAAGGTAAAGGTAAATCTGAGCCAGTTGTACAGTGCGAAGGTAAAAAAGTATCCAAGAAACTGATCTCTTGCTTGCAACCTAACCGTCGCGTTGAGATCCGTGCTGAAGGTACCAAGCAACTCGGTTGCCAGTAATTAGCACTTAGTCTTATTGAAAGCCACGCGAATGCGTGGCTTTTTTTACGTCTGTGATGGGGAGCGAGTGCCGCAGCTACTGGCCTCGGTTATAATTCAAATATGAGTGACTCTCAATTTATTATCAAGCCACGCTGGGTAATTCCCATGGATGGAAAGCAGGCCACTCTGGAACAGCATGCCGTATTGGTGGATGCCGGAAAGATACTAGCCGTTGTTCCTAAAAACGAGATTCCGGAATGGGCAGGTGATTGGCAGGTGGTTGATTGTTCCCGTCATGCATTGCTGCCTGGATTGATTAATTTGCATGCGCACAGCAGCATGAATCTGCTGAGAGGCTATGCGGATGACCATGCTTTAATGCCCTGGCTAAACGAGCATATCTGGCCTGCCGAGCGC
>DATHWT010000077.1:0-4179 GCA_035460345.1 Methylophilus sp.
CTTACCCATGGCGCGCCGCAGCAAGTCAGCGCCGCCCAGGCTAAATCCGGCCACCACCTGTGCAATCTGCATCACCTGTTCCTGGTAGACGGCAATCCCGTAGGTTTCTTTCAGGATAGACTCGGTGGAAGGATGCGGATACTCCACACGCTGCGTACCGTGTTTGCGGCGGCAGAAATCGGGGATCAGGTCCATTGGACCAGGCCGGTATAACGCCACCAGGGCAATAATGTCTTCAAACAGGTCAGGCTTGGCCTGCTTCAGCATGTCCTTCATGCCGCGCGATTCCAGCTGGAATACCGCGGTGGTGTTGGCGGTTTTCAGCAGGTGGTAGCTGCGTTTATCATCCAGCGGAATGGTCTCGAAACTGAGTGGCGGCAGTTCCTCTTGCGCACGCTGCGCATTGGCGTTTTCCAATGCCATATTGAGGATGGTCAGTGTACGCAGGCCCAAAAAGTCGAACTTGACCAGGCCGACCGCTTCCACATCATCCTTGTCGTACTGGCTGACCAGGCTATCACCATTGGGCTGGCAATAGATAGGTGAAAAATCCGAAATCTTGCCTGGGGCGATCAATACGCCCCCCGCGTGCATACCGATGTTACGCACCAGACCTTCCAGGCGTAATGCCAGGGAAAGTAATTCTGAGACCTCTTCCTCTTTTTCACGGCGCTCCTGCAACTGCGGCTCTTTCTCCAGCGCAGACTCGAGTGTGATACCCAGCTCCAGAGGAATAAGCTTGGCGATGCCATCCACAAAGTTAAACGGCAGATCGAGTACGCGGCCTACATCGCGGATGACCGCTTTGGCCGCCATGGTCCCGAAAGTGGCGATTTGAGATACCGATGCCAGGCCATATTTGTTCTTCACGTAATCGATGACGCGATCACGGCCTTCCTGGCAGAAGTCGATATCGAAGTCGGGCATGGATACCCGCTCAGGGTTGAGGAAACGCTCAAACAGCAAATTGTATTTGAGCGGGTCGAGATCAGTAATGCCCAAGCTGTAAGCGACCAGTGAACCGGCACCGGAACCCCGTCCAGGCCCCACCGGCACGCCATTATTCTTGGCCCAGTTGATAAAATCGGCCACGATCAGGAAGTAGCCAGGAAAACCCATCTGGATAATAATGCCGCATTCGAATTGCAGCCGTTCTTCATATTCAGTGCGCTTTTGCTCGCGTTTGGCATCATCGGGGTAAAGGTAGGCTAACCGCTTTTCCAGCCCCTGTTTGGACTGGTCGATCAGGAAAGCGTCCAGGCTTTCACCATTCGGCGTCGGGAAATCCGGCAGGTAGTTTTTACCCAGTGTGAGCGCCAGGTTGCAACGTTTGGCGATTTCGACCGCATTCTGCAATGCAATCGGCATATCAGCAAACAATGCCTGCATTTCTGCCTGTGTTTTGACATATTGCGAGGCGAGGAAACGTTTTGGCCTGCGTTTATCTGCCAGCACGTAGCCTTCAGCAATACAGGTTCGCGCTTCATGCGCCATGAAATCATCAGGCGTCTGGAACTGGATGGGGTGCGTGGCGACCAGTGGTAGATCCAGCTGCTGCGCGAGCAGTACCGTTTGCTGTATGCATTGTTCCTGGGCACGCGATTCCTGGCTGCCGGATTCATGCACACGCTGCACTTCCAGGTAATAACGTCCCTGAAAAATCTGTGCCCATTGCCTGGCCGACTGCAGCGCTAGTGCCTGGTTACCAGCTTGCAAAGCCTGGCCTATATCACCTGCCAGGAAGCCAGACAGCATCAGCAAGCCTGCATTTTTCTCCTGCAACCATTCAGCCTTGATTTCTGCCCGCTCACGGTACTGGTTTTCCAGGTAAGCGCGACTCAGCAATTCGCATAAATGGCGATAGCCTTGCGGGTTCTGCACCAGTAACAACATGCGCTGCGGCTGGTCACGCTGCAACGCATTTTCTATCCAGACATCACATCCCAGAATGGGTTTCAGCCCTTTGCTACGGGCAGCATTATAGAATTTCACTGCACCAAACAGGTTGGCAAGGTCAGTCAATGCCAGGGCTGGCATGCCATCTTGCTTGACTGCTTTGACATAATCGCCAATGCGCACAGTGCCATCCACAATGGAATATTCACTGTGGCAACGTAGGTGGACAAATGCGGGCGATAGGGTTGGAGTGAGGGGTGCTTCCATGGGGTTATTTTACCCGCCATCCCCTTTTTTGTGACCGATGCTGATGCAAATAATCTGATTGACAGGGTCAAAATGACCGCCCGATCAAGCAATAAACTGCGGTCTTAACAGTTGCAAAAAGCACTTAAGGGCACTGGCATTATGCACTATGATGTCAGGCTTACTGATAATTGAGCGTTACTGATTATGTCTCACGCTATTTCACAGCTTGATGAACCTATTCTTGTGGAAGACAACTTACTGCGCGTGGGCGAAGTACTGCCTTTTTTCCAGTTGGTGAACTATGCACTGGAAGATATCACACTGGAATCTTTCCAGGGCAAGCGAAAAATACTGCATTTTTTCCCTGGTATTGATACGCCGGCCAGCGCGGATAGCGTACGCAGACTGGATGCACTGGGCAAAACGCTTCCTAACACCGTCATCCTGAACATCTCTCCAGACCTGCCTTTTACCATGACACGCTTCGCTGAAACAGAACATCTGGTGAATAGCATTAACCTCTCCTCCTTGCGTGGTCGCGATATGTTCAAGAATTATGGCGTGCTGATCATGTCAAGCAAACTGGCAGGATTGCCAGCGCGGGCCCTGATGGTTGCAGATGAAAATGACAAGGTATTACATGTGGAACTGGTGGATGACCTGACCAGGAAACCTGACTTTGAGGCCGCGCTTAAATCATTGACGGGTCACTGACGGGTCACGGGCAGCCTGATTACCTTATTTTTTATAAGGTTGATTGCCAACTCGCGAAGCGCTACAGTAGCTACTTTTATCACTTAACCCGTTTTGGAGAACACTATGGCAAGCGTAACGCTTAAAGGTAACCCGGTCGCTGTTGGCGGAAAATTTTTAACAGCCGGTGATACAGCGCCTGATTTTCAGCTGGCGGATGCCAAACGCACGCTGGTTGGTCTTGATGCCTACGCTGGCAAACGTAAAGTGCTCAACATTTTCCCTAGCATTGATACACCGACTTGTGCCACTTCTGTGCGAACTTTCAATAAAGAAGCCAGCAAAGCCAGCAACACCGCTGTACTGTGTATTTCTGCAGATTTGCCATTTGCGCAAAGCCGCTTCTGCGGTGCTGAAGGCCTCGAAAACGTTGTGACATTGTCTACTTTCCGTGACACTGCAAAATTTGCCAATGACTACGGTGTATTCATCACTGACAGCAGCCTGGCTGGTTTAACTGCCCGCGCCGTAGTGGTACTGGATGAAAACAACAAAGTACTGCATAGCGAGCTGGTGAGCGAGATTGCGAACGAGCCTAACTACGAGGCGGCCTTGGCTGTTTTGTAATTGGCTGATGAGCAGGCGGTTAATACAATCGCCTGTGCGAATCATTTCAACCCTGAGTCAACAAATAAAAAAGCCAGCTTGCGCTGGCTTTTTTACAGTTGTATCATAGAAACTTAAACGCGCTTGAACAACAAGCTGCCGTTTGTACCACCAAAACCGAAGTTATTTTTCAAAGCATATTCAATCTTCAGATCACGCGCTGTATTGGCACAATAGTCCAGGTCACATTCGGGATCCTGATTGAATATGTTGATGGTTGGTGGCGATACCTGATGGTAGATAGACAACACGGTAAACACTGATTCCAGACCACCGGCACCACCTAATAAGTGACCAGTCATTGATTTGGTAGAGTTAACTACCAAATTATAAGCATGATCACCAAAGGTAGCCTTAATGGCATTGGTTTCATTCGCATCACCCAAAGGTGTTGAAGTGCCGTGCGCATTCATAAACTGCACCTGGTCAGGGCTGACGCCTGCGTTTTTCAATGCATTGACCATAGAACGGCGTGGACCGTCCATATTGGGGGCAGTCATATGGTAAGCATCTGCACTCAACCCATAACCTGAGACTTCGGCATAGATTCTTGCGCCACGTGCCTTGGCATGCTCGTATTCTTCCAGCACCAATACACCGGCGCCTTCACCAATGACGAAACCATCACGGTCTTTATCCCAGGGACGACTTGCCGTGGTCGGATCATCATTGCGG
>DATHWT010000078.1:0-4361 GCA_035460345.1 Methylophilus sp.
CTTTGCCACTAAAGCATGGGCAGGCATTTTTCATCTGTGATAACCAATCTTGAAAGTCAACGCAGTGGATACACGGCCGGGCAGTCCATGCTTACACATTAAAATAAAGCTTTCTGAGCGGCAGGTGGGGCCGCCATGACCCTGTCTATATCGATCTCGAATATGCCGAGTTTACCAGCGCAGGGCATCAGCGGTAATGGTCTTGCCTGCTCAAATAAAAAGCCATAGTACTCTTGGTGCACGCCGCCAAAATGCGCGCGCTGCTCGCGACTGATGCCAGCCGGCAATTCGCCAGGTTTGCTACATAACACCAGTTTGGCAATGCCAACGACGCCGCCATATTCCAGTTTATCTCTGTCCGGGATAGGGACGTCCGTATTGGATCTGATGTGCTGGTAATATTCCTCATACAAGCCTTTGCTGGCATGAATAAGGATAGGCCCGCGATATTGCGTGCCCCAGCTGCGGTCATCTACCAGTAAATAACCGTTCGCAATCAACCAGGCAAAGGGTTGCTTGAGCGACAATGCCTTGATGACTCCCGATGGCGTTGAAGTTGACATGTTCTGGCTGAAGACGAAATTACTTGGGCTTAGATAATTTTCTTAGGCGATTTCCCGTGTTTCCATAAACTGGATATCCGGGTAACGTTCTTGCGCCATTTGCAGGTTCACACGGTTAGGCGCCAGGTAAACATAATCATCTGCACTATCCAGGCCGACGTTGAAACCGTATTTGTCAGCAATGGCTTTCAGGTCGGCATCTGAGCCTTTCAGCCAGCGCGCGGTGTAACAGTCGTACGGCTCGAAGATCATATCCACACCATATTCATGTTCCAGGCGATGCGACACAACTTCAAACTGCAGCATACCTACTGCACCCAGGATCAAATCATTAGAGAGCAAAGGGCGGAACAACTGCGCTGCGCCTTCTTCCGACAACTGCTTGAGGCCGATCTGTAACTGTTTCATTTTCATCGGGTTCTTGATACGTGCGCGGCGGAAAAACTCTGGTGCAAACGAGGGGATACCAGTGAACTTAAGCGCTTCATTTTCGGTAAACGTATCGCCCAATTTGATGGTGCCGTGGTTGGGAATGCCGATAATGTCGCCCGAATAAGCTTCATCCATAATGGTACGGTCTTGCGCCATAAAGGTAATGGCGTTGTTGACGTTAATCATTTTGCCGGAAGCGACCTGCTTGATTTTCATGCCCCGCTCAAAACGGCCGGAACATACGCGTAAAAATGCGATGCGGTCACGGTGTTTCGGGTCCATATTGGCCTGGATCTTGAACACGAATCCGGCGAATTTCTCTTCGTTTGCCGCGACTGAGCGTGTCGCTGTGTTGCGCGCCTGCGGTGGTGGCGACAAATCGACAACCGCGTCGAGCAAGGATTGCACACCAAAGTTATTCACGGCCGAGCCAAAGAATACTGGTGTTTGTTTGCCGCTCAAATAGCGTTCCTGGTTAAACTCATTGGAGGCCCCACGTACCAGCTCAATGTCTACGCGCAATTCTTTTGCCTGGTAACCAATCAGTTCATCCAGGCGCGGGTTATCTATGCCCTGGATGGTTTCTGAAGTGCCTTTTTCAGCACGTGGATCAAAAAAGAGGATGCTGTCATTCACCAGGTTATACACGCCGCGGAAAGTTTTACCCATACCAATCGGCCAGGTCATGGGCGCGCATTCCATGCCTAAAGTGGTTTCGATTTCGTCCAATAACTCAATCGGTGCGCGGCTCTCACGATCCAACTTGTTGATGAAGGTGATGATAGGCGTGTCGCGCATACGGCAGACGTTGAGCAGTTTGATGGTTTGCGCTTCGACGCCATTGACGGAGTCAATGACCATCACTGCTGAATCCACAGCTGTCAGCGTACGGTAAGTATCTTCGGAGAAGTCATCATGGCCGGGGGTATCCAGCAGGTTGACCATGTGCTCACGATACGGGAACTGCATCACGGAAGAAGTCACGGAAATGCCGCGCTGCTTTTCCAGTTCCATCCAGTCCGACGTGGCATGGCGAGCAGCCTTGCGGCCCCGTACTTCACCGGCAACCTGGATTGCGCCACCGAACCACAGCAGTTTTTCAGTCAGTGTGGTTTTACCCGCATCCGGGTGGGAAATAATGGCAAAGGTGCGACGGCGTTGGACTTCTTGCTGCAAACTGGACATGAAAAAATAGCGGCTCGTTTAAAAGCCGCTATTTTAACCTATCCAACTTGTTTAACCTATTTAGAGCAGACGCCGTAAATGAATCCTGCGACGTTGATCCGCTTGTGATCGGCTTATTTACGCATCAGGAAAATGGCAATCGCTGCAAAGACTAACAAGATCAACAGGCCTTCCAAAATGATGCCGCCTAGTTTACGGGCTGTTTCAGTTGTTCGAGGATGGCCGGGTTATCCAGGGTAGAGATATCGGAAGTGATTTCTTCGCCTTTGGCCAGGCTGCGCAATAAACGACGCATGATTTTGCCGGAACGGGTTTTTGGCAGGTTATCACCAAAACGGATTTCATCCGGCTTGGCGATAGGGCCGATTTCCTTGCCTACCCATTCGCGCAATTCAGCGACGATTTTTTTGGCTTCTTCCCCTTCCGGACGTTTGCCCTTCAGTACCACATAAGCCACTACAGATTCGCCTTTGATCGGGTGCGGTTTGCCGACCACGGCGGATTCTGCAACCAGAGGGTTGGCCACCAGTGCCGATTCAATCTCCATGGTGCCGAGTCGGTGGCCGGAAACGTTCAGCACATCGTCAATCCTGCCCATGATGGTGAAGTTGCCAGTGTTCACATCTCGTACCGCGCCATCACCCGCCAGGTAGATGTTGCCACCCAGTTCTGCCGGATAATAACTGGCTTTAAAACGTTCAGGGTCGTTGTAAATAGTGCGTATCATGGATGGCCAAGGTTTTTTAATGACCAGCAGGCCGCCAGTACCCCAAGGGAGGTCATTGCCTGTTTCATCGACCACATCGATATCGATACCAGGGAAGGGCAGGGTACAGGAACCCGGCACCAGTTTGGTCGCGCCTGGCAGCGGCGTGATCACATGGCCACCGGTTTCGGTTTGCCAGAAGGTATCCACGATAGGACAGCGGCTGCCGCCGACCTGCTCGTAGTACCACATCCACGCTTCGGGATTGATCGGTTCACCTACCGTACCCATTAAACGCAAGCTGGATAAATCATACTTGCCCGGATGCGTCGCCGGATCAGATTCACCAGCTTTAATTAGTGAACGAATCGCGGTTGGCGCAGTGTAGAACACGCTGACCTTGTGGCGCTGTATCATTTCCCAGAAACGGCCAGCGTTAGGGAAGGTCGGGATACCTTCAAACACGATTTGTGTCGCACCCATCGCCAATGGGCCGTAGGTGACATAACTATGGCCGGTGATCCAGCCCACATCAGCGGTACACCAGTAGATGTCGTCCGGCTTGATGTCAAAGGTCCAGCGCATTGTGTTCATCGCATGCAGCAAATAACCAGCGGAGCTATGTTGCACACCCTTAGGTTTGCCGGTTGAACCTGAGGTATACAGCAGGAACAAAGGATGCTCGGCTTCCACCATCACCGGCTCACACTCATCGGCTTTACTGGCGATCAGGTCATGCCACCAGGTACATTTGCTATCCCAGGCCACATCCTGGCCGGTTTTCTTGAACACCACAATATTGCGGATGCTGTCACAGCCACCCATGGCAATGCCTTCATCGACTGCCTGTTTAAGCGGCAGGGTTTTACCGCCACGGAACTGGCCGTCAGAAGTAATGACGGCGACCGCGCCGGCATCAATGATACGTTCGTTCAGGCTCTTTGCAGAAAAGCCGCCAAACACCACCGAATGAATGATGCCAAGGCGGGCACAGGCCTGCATGGCAACAATCGCCTCAATGCCCATAGGCAGGTAAATAATGACGCGGTCACCTTTGGTCAGATTTAATGACTTCAATCCGTTGGCAAACTGGCAAACCTGATGGTAAAGCTCTTTGTAAGTGACATTCTTGACTTCGCCGTTATCCGCTTCAAAAATGATGGCGGTTTTGTTCGGGATGGTTTGCAGGTGCTTGTCGAGGCAATTGGCCGAAACATTTAATTCGCCATCTTCAAACCACTTGTAAAACGGTGCTTGTTCCTCGTTCAGGGTTTTAGTGAAGGGTTTGTGCCAGATCAATAATTCGCGTGCCAGATTGGCCCAGAATCCTTCGTAGTCCTGTGCAACTTCTTTGCACAAACGGTTGTATTCCTCCATGCTGCCCACGGCTGCCTGGCTGGAAAAAGCTGCGCCCGGTGCAAACACGCGGTGTTCATGAAGTACAGATTCGATAGACATAACGTCCCCCAAAAATC
>DATHWT010000079.1:0-5109 GCA_035460345.1 Methylophilus sp.
ACTTAATCGCGATTGCCCAGCAATGCCATCAAGATGTTCAACAGGTTAACAAATAGGTTATAAACATCCAGGTACAGGCTCAAGGTTGCCATGACATAGTTGGTCTGGCCGCCACGTACAATCTGGTTTACGTCATACAAAATGTAACCAGAGAAAATCAGTACTGAAACACCGGAGATGGCCAGTGATAACGCTGGAATCTGGAAGTACAGATTTGCCAAGCTAGCTACAATCGCCAGGATCAGACCTATAAAAAGGAATTTGCCAATGCCACTGAAATCACGTGCTGGTGATGAACCGATACCGGCCAGGGTCAGAAAGGTGATGCCGGTACCGGCTGCGGCCAAACCGACAATTTCTGCACCATTACGCAAATGTAATGCGTGTTGCAGGATAGGGCCCAGCATGATGCCGAAGGCAAAAGTCATGGCCAGCAATAACCACACACCGATGCTGCTATTCTGGTTAATCGCGATCAGTTTGAACATACCGAACATCACGACCAGAAAGCCGATGCCGAATATGAACGGATGCGCTGCCAAAAAGCCGAAATTCATTTGCAGGCCGACGTAAGCACCAATCACGGTAGGCACCATGCTCAAGCCGAGCAAGGCGTATGTGTTACGCAACACGCGATTCTGCGTGTCGGATAAACTACCCTCACGACCTAAAACTTGCATATCTGACATAATATTTTCTTCCTCTCAAATAAAACGTTATTACTTTTAACTTCAAGAACCTTTTAACTTTCAATAACTAAGATAAGGGTAAATGGACAAAGTTTCAAGTTTAATCATCACTTTTAGATGATTTACCCATAAATGCTAGATCTTCCAAATGGCATATACTGCCAATGCAATCAGCAGAATACGGGTGATCTGGTAGACAGTCCTGTTCCAGCGTTTAAAGCGACGGCGGTATTGACCTACTACCCAGGCATAATGAAACAGGCGATTGATGAACCCGGTCTGGTCACCATCCTCATTCGGCGAGCTTGCCGCTGTCACGATGGTGTTAGCTAAAAAGCGATTCACAGCCTGCGCCCAGCCATAACGCATGGGGCGCTCGATATCGCAAAACAGGATAATGCGGTTTTGATCCGTTTTATTATAGGCTTCGTGGATGTATGTTTCATCAAACATGATCGCCTGCCCGTCGCGCCAGCTGTAGTCCTCACCATCAACTTTGATATAGCACAGATCATTATTAGGCGTGGTTAGACCCAGGTGGTAGCGCAATGAACCTGCGTAAGGGTCGCGATGCGGATTCAGGTGTGCACCCGGCGGCAATTCGGCAAACATGGCTGCTTTGACACTAGGAATACTTTGCAGCAAAGCCACTGTTTGCGGGCAGTAAATGCTGGCGGATGGATGCTCGGCGTCATACCACTTCAGGTAAAAACGTTTCCAGCCGGTTTTAAAGAACGAGTTAAATCCGGCATCATTATTGTTTTTGGCCGCGGCAATGCGTTCCTGGTCGCGTACATGCAAGGCTTCCTTGAGGATATCCTGCCAGCGGTCACTAATGACTTTTAATTCCGGGAATTCACTGACTTGTACATAAGGCGTGGTCGGCGCTTTGGAGAACAGATATAAAAAGACATTGAATGGCGACACAATGCCTGAGTGATCAAATATCTGACGGTAGAACTTATGCCGCACTTTGCCGCGAAAGTGCACATAGCTGACAGATGCCAAAAATATCCCGAGGATGATCCATTTCATAGCGATTACCGATGATTGAGTCTGAAAATATTACTAATTATTAAGCGTTGAGCTTACTTTATCCTGACTGGTTTAGAAAGCTTTCACGCAAACAAATCCGCTTCTTTCAAACCTACCAGCGCGACCCGTTTCACGGCATCCACATAATCTGCCGACTCACGTAGCGCGATCATATCCGCCGGGTGATGCGCGCCATGCATACGTGCCAAGCGCGCAATCGTTTGTGCCGAAATGCTCCACTCCAGGTTTTCAAGCAACTCATCTGCCAGATCGGGGCGATTGCACAACAGCACCATATCGCAGCCTGCATTCAGTGCAGCGAGTGTACGCGCAGTGACGTCGCCTGCGACGGTGGCGCCTTCCATACTTAAATCATCGCTAAAAATCACACCATTGAATCCCAGGCGCTCACGCAACACTTTTTGTAGCCAGCGCGATGAGAATCCAGCCGGTTTTTCATCGACTTTAGGATAAATCACATGTGCCGGCATAATGGCGTGCAGGCCCTCATCAATCATCTGCCGGAAAGGCTGCATATCGTTTTGCGCAATCTGGTCGAACTCGCGTTCATCGACCGGGATACTCACATGCGAATCGGCCACCACAAAGCCATGACCGGGAAAATGCTTGCCTACCGCTGCCATACCCCCTTTTTTCAGGCCCTGCATCAGGCTGAATGCCAGCTCGTTAATCGCCTGCGGGTCGCGGTGAAAGGCACGGTCGCCAATCACCAGGCTATCGCCGTAATCCATATCCAGCACCGGTGTAAAACTGAAGTCGACGCCATGTGCGCGTAGTTCTGCAGCTAAAATATAGCCAGCCTCGACTGCCAGTTCTTTCGCCTTGCGCGGATTCTTATCCCAGATATGCCCAAACTCACGCATGGGCGGAATTTTGGTAAAGCCTTCCCGGAAACGCTGCACGCGACCACCTTCGTGATCCACCGCAATCAGTAATGGCGGCTGGCGCACGGCATGAATACTGGCAGTGAGCGCCTTAAGCTGCTCGCCGCTTTCAAAGTTACGCGCAAACAGAATCACGCCGCCAACAAGAGGATGTTGTAAACGGCGGGTATCCTCGGCAGTTAACTCTTTGCCAACCACATCCAGCATCACGGGACCTAAAGACATACGCTTCCTATTAAAAATCTAATTCAATTTTAAACGATAAAGGCTGGTCACTTCTTTAGATCTCGCCGCAAATAGCGGATCCTGTTTATCTTGCGCCTTTCCATGTTTGGGCTGTGTATCTGACCGCTCGATGATCTCCAGGCCTGCCTCAGCGATCCAACCGGTAAGTTCATCTGGTTTACGTAAACCAATCAGCTCTGCCAAATCAGACATCACCAGCCAGGCTTCACCGGTTGGATTTAAGTGCGACTTCACGCCACTTAAATAGCCGCGCAGCATTTGGCTATCAGGATCATAAACCGCCTGCTCTATCGTGGTATTGGCTTTAGCAGGTAGCCACGGCGGGTTACATACGATCAAGTCTGCCTTGCCCTCCGGGAACAAATCTGCTTGAACCACCTGGATATTGCTATGCATATTCAGGTGCTGGATATTTTCGCTGGCACACACCAGCGCACGTGGATTCGTTTCGGTGGCAATCACCTGCTTCACGCCACGCGTGACCAGCACAGCAGCAATGACACCAGTACCGGTGCCAATATCCCACGCCACTTGCGGATTATTGAGTGGCGCCTGGTCTATCAGTTCCAGATATTCGCCACGCACAGGTGAATAAACGCCGTAATGCGCATGGATATTGGCGTTGAGTGCTTGGATAGGCACGCCTTTTTTGCGCCATTCATAAGCACCGACCATGCCTAACAGTTCACGCAGTGATAGCACCAGCCTAGCGGGCAATTTGTCCTTTTTCTCATCAACAATCAGCGCACCCTGCACCGCCGCCTTGACATCTGGCGCACGTGGCAAGTCACATTGACCGTACTTGAGTTCAATCAGCACTTTATTAGTGATGTTGGCACGACCGATTTGGCGTGCACGGTGCTGGTGAAAACTTTCCAGCATGGTGGCGGCAGGTTTAATCGGCTTGCGATCCACACGGCGCGTGATGGCCTGCAACAGTTGCTTGGCATTCTGAAAGTCGCCGCGGTAAAGCAGCGCCGTACCTTCGCACGCCAGGCGATAAGCTTCATCGGCTTTGGTGGTATCGTCGGCAATCACCACTGCTTTAGGAGGCAGATTGCCTGCTTCAGACTGCCAGTCTGCAGCTTGTGTTTTGTTTTTTTCGTACCAGTTAATTTGGTTCAATGGGGTTCCGATAATATCAATTGAAAAGCACTCGAGCGTAATGCATGCTTTATACATGGCATTCGCCAAAGTGCCTAGTGCCTGCTTAAATTCTGGCTGGCTGTTGCCGACCAGAAAAATATTTACTGCTCTTTAACGGGCAATTTCTCTTCTACTCCTGTGACCTTATTAACATGCTTTTGCCGAGGTCAGTTTGACCTAATGCTTCCAGCATGGTGCCCATCGCCTAAGGTTTTATGGCAAAAGGATTAAAGTCTGTGTCCGTGTCATAGTAGTCTTCGTTCTCGACCCGCTTGAGAAACGCCACCACTTTATAAACCACCGGCGTAAACACCACCTCGACCAGGATTTTCGAAATAATTTGCGCACCGATCACTAATGGAATTTTATCGTTGGGAATAATGCCCGTATTCCAGAAAGCCAGCGGGACAAACATGACGGTATCAATGGTTTCACCAAACACAGTGCTGGCAATGGTGCGATGCCACAAATGCTTGCCGGCACTCCATATTTTCATTTTAGCCATCACAAAACTATTCACAAACTCACCAACGGCAAACGCAACCAAACCTGCCAGAGAAATACGCCACGTGCTTCCAAATGCCACTTCGTATTCGTGCTGGTTTTCCCAGAACGGTGCCGGTGGCAAGGCGACGATCATCCAGGCCATAAGGCTGGCAAATGCCAGACCGGCGAAACCAGCCCAGATCACCCGGCGGCTGGCCGCGTAACCATATACTTCGGTGAGGATATCGCCAAAAATAAAACTGATGGGGAAGAACAATACACCGGCGCCAAAGGTTAATGTGCCTAACAAAGGCGCGTCGATCTGGGTGACTTTAGCCGGACCAATCAGGTTGGAACACACCAGCACGGTGACAAACGCCGCCATGATCAGGTCGTAATAACGATACTGTTTTCTCATGGACTAAATTTTCTCATACCATGGCGTTTCTCTCATGTCCTGGCCTCGCTGCGTACATCCAGTTTGTCACGTAGTACGTCGCCGCCGAGGTTGATCGCCAGTATCAGGCTCATCATGCAGACGCCAACAGTCAGTACATAATGTGGCGCCACCAGCATAAACCTGACCGCATCACGCAGCATGG
>DATHWT010000080.1:0-2742 GCA_035460345.1 Methylophilus sp.
CAACCTGGATATCAACACCATCCGCTGGCTGGAAGATATCGTCAATAATCGTGACTGCACCATGGTCATTATTTCGCATGATCGCCACTTCCTGAACCAGGTGTGTACGCATACCTGTGACATGGATTACGGCAAGATCACCTCTTACCCTGGCAACTATGATGATTACATGGAAGCCAGTATTGCCGCGCGTAACCAGCAGGCCAAAGACAATGCCAAGGCCAAACAGCAGATCGCTGACTTGCAGGACTTTGTACGCCGCTTCTCGGCCAATGCGTCTAAAGCCAAACAGGCTACCAGCCGCGCCAAGCAGATCGACAAAATCAAGGTGGAGGAATTCAAACCTTCCAGCCGCCAATACCCGTTTATCCGCTTTGAATATGACGAGCGCGAAAAACTGCACCGCAACGCGGTAGAACTGAAAAAACTCAGCCACGGCTTTGATAAACCCTTATTCAACGGCGTTGAAATGATGTTTGAAGCCGGTGAGAAAGTCGCCATTATTGGCGAGAACGGCATAGGCAAAACAACGTTCTTGCGCTGCCTGGCAGGTGACCTGCAAGCCAAGCACGGTGAAGTGAAATGGGCAGAAAAAGCCAATCTTGGTTATTTTGCGCAAGATCATGAATACGAGTTCGAAAAAGGTGAAGACCTGTTTGAATGGATGACGGCACAACGCCAGCAAGGTGACGATGACAATACGGTGCGCAGTATGCTGGGCCGTTTGCTGTTCCCAACCGAAGCGACCAAGAAATCCGTCAAAGTCCTGTCCGGTGGTGAAAAAGGCCGCATGCTGTATGGCAAGCTGATGCTGGCTAAAACCAATGTATTGTTGATGGACGAGCCGACCAACCATATGGATATGGAGTCGATTGAAGCGCTGAATACCGCGCTGGACAAATACAAAGGTACTCTGTTCTTTGTCAGCCACGACCGAGAATTTGTCAGCTCGATCGCCACCCGTATTATTGAAATCAAGGCTGACGGCATTGTCGATTTCACGGGCAATTATGAGGACTATTTAGCCAGCCAAGGCATAGCCTAAGTAATCACGTGATAAGTGACTGCGCGAGCGACCTACTTCGTTGTGCGGTGCTCGAAATCCTCATGTACTTGATGTATATTCCGGTTTCTGTGCTCCGTACGCCTCGTATCTCATCTCGCTCGTTCACTTCTCTAACCGGATTACTGCGATACATTCCGATACATAGCCCCACCCTCCTGACAAACACCCGATACATTCGGGTGTTTTAATGTCAACATTGCAATTTCGCAATGATGATTGAAAAGGATACATCATGAAATTAAAACAATTGGCTATCGCAAGTACTTTGGCTTTGGTATCCATGACTGCCTTTGCAGATCATGGCCCTGCATGCGGCAAAGGCAAGTTTGACAAAACAAACTGGCAAGAAAACCGTGTAGAACACTTCGAAAAGCACCAGGAAAGATTGCACACCGTGTTGCAACTGACAGCTGCTCAGGAAAATGCCTGGAACACATATCAGGCTCAAGTTAAGCCTAAAGATAAAGGCGAGCGTCCTGATGTAGCTGGTCTGGAAAAGCTGAATACCGTGCAGCGCCTGGACAAAATGGAAGCCTTGGGCAAAGAACGCGATGCTGAACATGCACAACGCTCCAAAGCGATCCGCACTTTCTACGCGCAACTGAACGACTCGCAGAAAAAAGTGTTTGATGAGAATGCGTTCCCGCATCCTCACCATGGCGGACGCGGTCACGATCATGGCGGCCCACAGCATGACAAACCGCAACACGATAAGCCACAATCATAATCTTAAGTAATGTATATAAACCGGCCGCAATGGCCGGTTTTGTGCTCAAATATTTACTTCAACTGATAGAGATAAAAAGTGATGACAGAAACCAGCCACGATATCCATGTACTGGTGGTAGATGATGATGATGCGATCCGCGACCTGCTCTGTGATTTCCTGCAGGAGAACCAGCTGAGCACCCATCAGGCCGCCAATCATGCGCAGATGTGGCAGGTGCTGCAACAAAAAGTGCCAGATGTCATCATCCTCGATATCAATATGCCGCAGCGTAATGGCATAGAGCTATGCCGCGAACTGCGTGAATCGCCCAAATACCACAGCATTCCCATCATTATGCTGACTGCGCGTACCAGTTCGTTGGACACTATTATGGGGCTGGAAACCGGTGCTGATGACTATGTTGCCAAACCGTTCGAGCCGCTGGAATTACTGTCGCGCATCCGCAGTGTGCTACGCCGCAGCCGTATGGTGGCTGACACTGCAGGCAAACATTCTGAAGAACTGGATAACGGAATCCTGCGCCAGATTGCTTTTAACGAATGGACGCTGGATATCCAGAACCGCACGCTGATTGATAAATTCGACACCAGCATCCCGCTGTCCAATGCAGAATTCAAGTTTTTGCGCTTTATGCTGTTGCACGCGAACCGTCCGCTCAGCCGTGACCAACTGATGGAAGAAATGCATGGCCGTGAAGCCGGACCTTTCGACAGGTCTATCGATTTGCAGATCAGCAGAATCAGGCAAAAAGTAGAAGTCGATAGTAAAAACCCCACAGTGATCAAGACCCTGCGCAATGAGGGTTACCTGCTCACTGCCGATGTGCGCTACCTCAAATAAAGGGACCTGACGATATGTTGAAAAACCTGTTAGGGGCCATGTCAGTCAGGATTTTCCTGATAGCCGTCATCGGCATCCTGCTTACTGCTGCAGTAGTCAATGTGCT
>DATHWT010000081.1:0-7437 GCA_035460345.1 Methylophilus sp.
CAGTGCATGATCGAAGGCCCGGGCCACGTGCCTATGCACCTGATCAAGGAAAATATGGACCTGCAACTGGAACATTGTGGCGAAGCCCCGTTCTATACCCTCGGCCCATTAACCACCGATATTGCACCGGGTTATGACCACATCACTTCAGGTATCGGCGCAGCGATGATTGGCTGGTACGGTTGTGCCATGCTGTGTTACGTGACACCGAAAGAGCATCTGGGCCTGCCGGATAAGGAAGATGTACGCGTGGGTATCATCACTTACAAAATCGCAGCCCATGCGGCTGACCTGGCAAAAGGCCACCCGGGCGCGCAGATCCGCGACAATGCCTTATCCAAGGCACGTTTCGAATTCCGCTGGGAAGACCAGTTCAACCTCGGGCTGGATCCTGAGAAAGCCAAGGAATTCCACGACGAAACCCTGCCGCAGGAAGGCGCCAAGCAAGCCCACTTCTGTTCCATGTGCGGCCCGCATTTCTGTTCGATGAAAATCACGCAGGATGTGCGTGACTATGCCGATAAACTTGGCGTCGACGAGCAAGCTGCCCTGCAAAAAGGCATGCAGGAAAAAGCGATTGAATTCGTGAAAAAAGGCAGCGAGGTTTATCAGAAGGTGTGATTCCCGTGCTGACTGGCTCAATGCCAGTGACATGCAACCTTGGAGAAAGCCGGCAGTGATGCCGGCTTTTTTATGGCAAATGTGGTTTTCAGGCAAATTTTTATCTATTGTCGTTGATGGATGGCTGTTTGCAGGCTTGTATATGCAAAACAAATGTTAAGGTAAGCAAACAATAATGAAGGGTCGCCATGCAGCCAACGCTGGAAAATGTTCTGAAAGAGCTACCTGGCTATCTCAGTAATATCACCCATATGCTGACTAATCCTTCAGCGTTGGTCAGGGATCATGTCGCCGCTGACAATCCTAAGGCCAGGCTTGAACAGTCCATTGCTTTTTTACTGCTGTCTTTCGCGATTGCAGTGGTTCTGGCCGTGGTTTTTCCAGAAGTTACCAACCCGGTTCAGTTGGTCGGCGATGAAGAAGGTATGGCGGCGCATGCGTTCGCAGCGATCCGCTTGTTATTTGCAGTGCTTGGCCTGGCCGCACTTGCGTACCTAGCTGTCAAAATCGCAGGCGTTCAAAGTGGTTTCCAGCGCTTTTTTGGGCTCGTGTGTGCCGCGTGCGGCGTGATACTGGTCATACAGATATTTGCGGCTTCGCTGACGAATATCAGCATGGCAGATCCTGTGACGGCAAAAGCATGGATAGCCATGGAAAAAGGCATGGAAAAAATCCGGCCATTGGTTGAGCAGGGAGTGCTGTGCAGCACTGAAGCGCAGACTGGAGAAGTCCTTCCTGATCTCCCACTGGCTACCCAACTCAAAGCGCAGCTGGCGACGTTGCAGGCTACTTATGAACGGGCAACAGACAGGCCTTTGTATCAACTGGCCACCGGTCTGCAAGGGCTGGCTATGCTGCTGTTGCTGATCTGGTGCGGACGTATCTGGGTCCTTTATCTGAAAAGTCACGCACTCTCTACCGGAAAGATGATACTTGCGACAGGGTTGCTGGTCGTGTTCGCAGGTGCAGGCATAGTGGTATATGAATTGGTCAATACCGGGGTAGCCATGATGAGCCTCTATCGCCAGTGTGACTGAATCGCCCCCGGCTTGACTATTTGGCAGGGTTTTTCCGCGTTTATCCCCTAATCCTGCCGTGTGGTGGCAAGCTATAGTGACCAATCTTAAAACGGTGAAAGGCATCTCATGGCGGATAACCTGCAAAGCAGCATCGTAAGAGATTTCCGGCAAACACTGTTGTGGCCGATACAGTTGATGAGGGACGATCACAGCCTGGACACCGTGCACTGCCCTTGGAAGACGCTCAGTAGCACTCCCGATTCGCCATGGGTGGAAATAAAAGACGAGTTCTTGCAGTCATCACCTCATCTCAGTGAGGCGCGCTATCAGGAGTTCGTCACCTTTTTGCCTTTTGCGCAGCGCTTTTTATATGGCGAAGGCAAACATGGCCGTGAAGCAGGCGGCTATGGTGAATCGCCCATTCATATTTTTACCCGCACCGATATCCGCCATGTACGCATTACCCTGCACGATGATCCGCAGCCTATCCTCTTGCATGTTTCTCATGTTGAACTGTATTTCTTTTTTGATATTGATGTCGCCATGCTGGCGTTCGAGGTGACGGGCACAGATTTGCCGCTAAAGTCTGCCATGGAGGTCATGTATCGCCTCGGGCGTACTTACCCTAACTACTGGGATGATACCGGCGAAGGCGGGCATTGCGCCCAGTCTATTGAATGGCTGGATTATCATGGCAAAGTCATGGCGCGGTCTGATTATGAAGACAAGGCGCGCTATCTAGCCTACGTCAAAGAGAACCATGTGCCTTGCGTATCCTTGCATTGGCTGGCGCTGTTGCATCCGCTGGTGCCGCATTATTCTGGCCAGGAAGGCGCATTACGTTACCGCGAAATTGAGTACCAGCGCATGCCATTGATGGCTTACCTGTCATTTGATGATGTAAGCCAGCTGAGCCGCGGTGACCTGATCCGCCTGGGCTTGGTCTGCCAGCCTTGGCATTCTGAAACCCTGCCGTTTACCGAACATTTCTTGCAGGAATTCGAAAAACATAATTGTTACGACCGCTATTGGGATGAAGCCAGGCAAGACCCATGGAGCACCACGCGCATTATGTGCACCGGGCAAAACTTTGTGGTGGTAGGTAGCCATCAGCACCGGGTATTCACCAATGAGAAAACCGGCATCAAGCGCCATTACCAGAACCAGTATTTTTTGCTGTTTTTAATCGCGCATTTCCAAAAAGCTGCCTTGCTGATGTTGTCTGACCGCATGGTGCAAGCGATTAGCAGGTTAGATATTCAGCGGGAAGACTCAGTCAAAGCCTTTCGCGCCCGTATCCGGCAGGCGACCGCTGTATTTTTACGTTTTACTCACCGCTACTGGTTTGAGAATGTGTCTGACCAGGCTGTCGCCAAAGACTTGTTTGCGCTGATCCTCAAGCAACTGGATTCCGTCAGCCTGTTTGAAAAAACCCGTCGCCGTATCATGGATATGGCCGAGTACCTGGAAGGAGAGGAAATCAAACGCCAGGCGGATACGGTGGTGCGCCTCACCGTGGTCACTATTCTGGGCCTGATCGGCACCATGACCAGTGGCCTGTTGGGCATGAACCTGATAGATCTCACGCAAACCAGTCTGCAGGAAAAAATGGGATATTTTACGCTGGTGTTTATCCCGGTCAGCGTGCTCACTTTTTACACAGTGATCAAATCGCGCAGGCTGTCGCAATTTCTGGATGCACTTTCCAATGAAGGTGCGGGGTTGCGTTACAAACTGGCCAAGTTTCGGAATGTCTGGCTTGGCAAGCTGGATGAGCAGTAAAGCTGCCTTGCAGATAGCTATGCTGATGCCATGCCTAGGCTGGGAAAAATCTTTTCAATCAAACACTTGTTAAGAATTGAATTATTACGCCCGTTGCCTATCGAACTTTGACTAGCGGTTTAAAAACGATAGGAGAACGCCATGAGACGCAGGCTCTATTTTGTTTTACCCGATATTCACAGTGCGCAGACCTTGATGGATGAATTGTTGCTGGAAAGAATCGATGAAAACCACATCCATTTTCATGCGGATCAGCAACATTCCCTGGGCGATCTGCCCAAGGCCGATGCCATGGAAAAGTCTGATGTCGTGTACAGCGCCATGGGCGGCTTTCTGTTCGGTGCCATATTCGGGCTGTTTGGCGGCATACTGGCTTACATGGTGCCGTGGTGGTTTGGCGAAGTTTCACTCACCGTGATTCCCTACTGCATGGTGCTAGGTGCGATGGCGTGCGCCGCGTGGGCCGCTGCAGTAGCGACCGCAGCACCAAGTTACCGTGTCAAATCCTACAAGAGCGCAATTGAGCAGGGCAATATCCTGATGATTGTTTCCGTACCCTTACGCAGGCTCAATGATATTCGACGCCGGTTAATCAACACGCATCCGGAAGCCACTTATAGCGGTGTGTGGCCTGCCGAGCATATTCTGTTTCCTTAACAAAAAAGCCAGCGTTTGCTGGCTTTTTTTGATCCATTTTTGTTCAAGCTAGGCGATATCCTTCAGCCGTATGGCTTCCAGTTCGAAACTGCCATCTTCATGGCTGACCAGAATCTGCTGGTCCTGTATGGTAAAACTGATCGAGAGCCCGCGTGCGGCGGCAGCGGCTAGCTGTTCTGTGTCTGGCAGGTTAATGATGGTGACGTTATCCAGCTTGAGGATGGCTTTGCTGTTTTGTGCCCACCACATATCTGCCGTCCTGCCACCATAGATGACCTGTACTACATGCCTGGATTTGCCACAGGCTTTGCGGATCTCTCGTTCTTCAGGCAGGCCTACGCATATCCAGCGTTGAATCGCACCGGTTAAATCTTTTTGCCAGAGATCAGGCTCGTCGTCTTCACTCAAGCCGTTGCCAAACAACAGGCTTTCATGGGCATAAAGCACAAAAGCCAGCAGGCGGACCATTAAACGCTCGTCGGTTTCGGAAGGATGTTTTGCCAGCGTGAGATTGTGTTGCTGATAGTAATGCCTATCCATATCCGCAATATTGAGGTCGATTTTATAAATGGTGGATTTCAGCGCCATGCGTGAATATCTCTTATGTGTGAAAGTGGAGCGAGTATAGCAAACATGCGCTATGGGCTGATAGGGCATGCACACCATTGCGCGCGTACCGTAGATACAAGAAATCACTTGCGTCATTTTTAGTTTTGTTTAAAATGAAAATGAAACGTTTTATTTTTATTTATGCAGAATCTTATATCTACACCACTAATGGAAATTTCACCCCATAAAGTCAAAGCTGGGCGCCCCAAAGCAGGCACTGAACAGGATAGGCATGCGCTGCTGCTGGAACAGGCGCTGGAAATATTCATGCTGGAAGGCGTCGCACAAACCAGCATAGGCCGCATTGCTTCGGCATGCGGCGTATCCACACGGACGATCTATGAACGCTTTGAAAATAAATATGCCCTGCTGATCGCGGCAATCAAACACATGGTAGAAAAAGATGTCTCTGCCATGGTGCAAATCGATAATTTATCCAACCAGACGCTGCAACAGATACTCACGGATATTGGCCGCTTCATGCTCAAGCGCGTGCTTGAACCGCGCATGCTGTCATTCTTTAAAATCGGCGTGGCCGAAGCCTCTCATCTGCCGGAATTATCCCGCGCCATGAAAGCTGTGGGGCCCGAGCGCGTACACCAGATGCTGGCGGATATTTTCAGTTTCTATGCTGCAAAAAACCAGTTGCCTGCGCAGGACTACAAGCGGGCTGCTGAGTCCTATTGCGAGTTGCTGATTGCCGCCCCCAGGCAGAAAGCCTTATTCGGTGTGCTGGGACCTGACTGGGATGCAGAAGCGCACCTCACTTTTGTCGTCAATTTATTTTTGCATGGATTACAGGGAATGGAGCCAAGCAATGCAGTTAAGTAAACATTGGCAATGGCTACTTGTTCTGCCGCTGGCTGGTTGCTCAGTGATCGATGAATATATACGCCCGAATCCTGTCACGGTTGAGCAATGGCAGGCGCCATTACCACACGATGGAAATCTGGGATCATTAACCAACTGGTGGGCGCAATTCAAAGACCCGGTACTAGACCAGTTACTGGCGCAGGCACAAAAAGAAAGTCCTTCGCTGGAAATCGCCCTGGCCAATATTCGCACTGCGCGCGCCAATGTACTGTCGGCACGCGCACAAGGCATTCCTGATTTGACTAGCACTGGTAGTATTAACCGCAGCAAAGGTGGCGGCGGTGGCGGTGCCTTTCCAGCTACCACCATTGAAATAGATTCCATATCTCTGGATGCAAGTTGGGAAGTCGATTTATTCGGCAAGATCAAGGCCACCAAACAGGCAGCCAAAGCGCAGCTGGAAGCAAAGAAAATCGCCTGGCACGATGCACGACTGAGTGTCGCGGCAGAAGTAGCCAATAACTATGTAAATTATCGTGCTTGCCAGGCGTCAGTCGATGCCCTGCAAGGCGCATTTAACTCACGCAAAGAGACTGCGCGTTTGACAGGCATTTCCGCCAGGGCTGGCTTCACTGCCCCATCTGACCTGGCATTGGCAGAGGCAGCCACTCACGCCAGTGAGTCTACACTCGACGGCCAGCAGGCTGAATGTGATGGCCTGGTAAAAGCAATCGTAGAACTCACCAATATGCCGGAACCGGAATTACGCACTTTATTGGCCAGACGTAAAGGGGTGCCGCAACCTGCCATGTTTGAAGTGAATGCACTACCGGCAAATCTCCTTACCCGCAGGCCAGACCTGGCCATTGACGAGCGCAACCTGGCCGAAGCCAGTGCCAACGTAGGAGTCGCCAAGGCCCAGCTTTATCCAAGTTTGACATTGAGCGGATCAATAGGCTATCGCCGCACCAGTTTTGGTGGCGCGGTGACGCGTACTGATTCCTGGTCTTACGGGCCTTCACTGAAATTGCCGATTTTCGATGGCGGCACTTTAAAGGCTGATTTAGCTGAGTCCCGCGCCAATTTTGACAGCCTGATGGCGACTTATAAACAGGATGTGCGCAAGGCGTTGAAGGAAGTGGAGCAGGCACTGGTCAACCTAGACAGTGCCAACCGGCGTGCACAATCCGAACAGGCCAGTGCCAAGCAATATGCTAAATATTTCCAGGCCGCTGAGCTGAACTGGAAGTCTGGTGGTATCGATCTGCTGTCACTGGAAGACGCGCGTCGGCAGAAAATCAATGCCGAATTGAATGTCGTCACGCAGCAAAAGAACAGGGTTTTACAGTGGATTGCACTTTATAAAGCTTTTGGTGGTGATTGGTATGAACTGCAGCAGCAAGCCAACCAGGAGCGAAAAAATGCAGAAGCTGATCAAGCCAAAGCCAAAGCTGATCAGTCCAGATCTGCTGTACAAAATAAGCAAGCAACAGAAAAAGGTAGATAACATGGCAAGCAGACTTTCAAAAAAAGCTAAATTCCTGATCATTGCCGCTGTACTGGTCGGTGTGAGTTTATGGTTTTTCCAGCATCCCTCACACAAGGCAGAGTTGGCTGAAAAGCGCGGTAACCGTCCAGCTGCCAATGGCACAGCCGAAAACAGTAAAGCCACCTTGAGTGTAGAAGCTACCAGCCCAAGCAATGTACAGTGGCCGATGACGCTGGTGCTGAATGGCAGTATTTACCCATGGCAGGAGGCGCTGGTCAGCGCTGAAATTTCCGGCTTGCGTATCAAGCAGGTATTGGTTGAAGTGGGTGCGCAGGTCAGCAAAGGCCAGCCTCTGGTATTGCTGGCAGATGAGACAGTCAAAGCAGACTTGCAAAAGCAGCTGGCGACAGTAGAAAAAGACAAGGCAGGTTTGGCCGAGGCCAAAAG
>DATHWT010000082.1:0-7530 GCA_035460345.1 Methylophilus sp.
CAGTCGCGGCTCCATCCATACCGTGCCGGGAACAGGAATATCTGTTGAAATTGATTCAGCTTTCGCCGAGGTCGTTGACTGTTTGCTCATGGTCAAATGCCCACGCAGCGGAAAACCAGCTTCCACCGCCTTGATCTCGGCAAGCTCACTACTCTCGCCTTTCAACACCATGCTGGAAAACTCCAGCGCCTGTGTGGTTTGGTACTCTCGGCGTTGCGCTTCAGCCAGATAAGCGGCAGGGATGGCATGGTCAGAATTCACCACCAGATCAGCGCCCAGCAATACATTGCCCTGGGTTTGCATGCTGGACTTGATACGGTCAGTAAAAAAACTGACTGAGGTGGTCGCCGTCACCGCTAATATCAGCGCAAACAGCAGTACACGGATTTCACCAGAAGACCACAGGCTGCGAAACTGGCGCCAGGCAATCGAGAACGCCAGCATTAATGTACTCCCGCATGCGTGTCGGGAATGGTGATCTCACTGAGCACGCCGTTTTGCAAATTCAGCACGCGCTGGCAACGTCTTGCCAGGTTCATATCATGCGTGACCAGCACCAGCGTCGTACCGCTCTTCGCGTTTAGATCAAACAGCAACTTGATAATCGCCTCACCGGTTGCGACATCCAGGTTACCAGTCGGCTCATCGGCAAATAAAATAGAAGGCTTGGCCGCAAATGCCCGGGCAATCGCCACCCGCTGCTGTTCGCCGCCTGATAACTGTTTTGGATAATGTGTGCCACGTGCTGCCAGACCTACACTTTCGAGTGCAGCGATGGCAATCGCCTGCGCATCACGGCGACCTGCCAACTGCAAAGGCAGCATGACGTTTTCCAGCGCAGTCAGCGAGCCCAGCAACTGGAATGATTGAAACACAAAGCCCATATGCTCGGCACGCACCGCCGCACGGCCATCTTCATCCATCTGACCAATATCTTTTCCCGCGATCAACACCTTTCCACTACTCGCGATATCCAACCCCGCCAGCAGGCCCAGCAAAGTAGATTTACCGGAGCCGGAACTCCCGATGATCGCTAGCCTCTCACCCTTGGGTACGGCAAGATTCAAATTGGTCAGAATGGGGATTGTTGTATCATTGCTCACAACAGATTTACTTAAAGACAGCGCTTCAACAGCATAAGGGCTTTGCATTAATGATGTTCCGATTCCTAAAGATATTGATCGTGTTACCTGGTTTATTATTTACCAACTTAGCCATGGCAGAAGCCGCATCCAAACCAACCATACTGGTATTTGGGGATAGCTTATCCGCCGCCTACCGAATGCCCCAGGCACAAGGCTGGGTCAGTCTGCTGGCACAACGAGTGAAAGACAACCAATTACCCTACGAAGTTGCCAACGCCAGCGTCAGCGGTGAAACAACTGCCGGTGGACTCAGCCGCTTACCTGCGGCACTCAAGCAGTTTAAACCTAGTATCGTCGTCATAGAACTAGGTGCCAATGACGGCCTGCGCGCCTTGCCGCTCGATGCAATGAAAAACAACCTGGAAAAAATGATTCAAACCAGCCAGCAAGCCAATGCGCAGGTGGTTTTATTGGGTATGTTTATACCGCCAAATTATGGCCCGAAATACACCAATGGTTTTAAAGCGGTTTACCTGGATTTATCGGAGAAATACAAAACACCATTTATTCCGTTTTTTCTGGATGGGATTAGCGGTCACAGTGACTTGGTGCTGGAGGATGGCTTGCACCCTAATGTGAATGCTCAGAGAAAGATACTGGAGAATGTTTGGCCGACTTTGAAGCCGTTATTGATCACTAGCAAAAATTCCAAATAATTAAATCGACTTTCAAACCATCCGCTAATTGAGGAGCATAATCTAGTCGCTTTCAAATATCGAGCTTTTGTCAGATTAAATAAAAAAAGCCTCGTAGATACGAGGCTTGTTACACACTGTTATTAAGCTACTAACCATCACCCTCTGGTATTAGCATAATTTTCTCCTTAAGTTGTATGTTTAGTTTACTTAACTAAATTAGATTGTCAATTAGAGTTTGTCTTACGAAACTCCTGCTGTTTGTCTTACAAACTTTTAAATTACAACACTAATCTTTTGATTACTCTGCACCAAATCAGCCTCTCTCATCATTGCTAATTTTTCACTATCGCTTAGATCTTTGGTGGATGAATCTAAACAACCCGACGTTACTTGAGATGCGAATTTTTTCGCATTAGTTTCATCACCAAGCAAATGATAGGCTTTCATTAAAGTGTCTGCTGTCGATAGAGACACTTGAACCTCTTTTGTATGCTCTTCAATATATTGAACGTGTTCTTTTACACTAATCTTTAGACTTTCTACAGGTTTATTAGACTTAATATCGTTTTGCTGAGCATGAGTGAGCGCACCAAGGCAATAATATAAAGCATTGTTATGTAGGGATAGTTCTTCTTCTGGTTTCAAACCTGTAATTTTCAGGCCCGGGTAAGTAGCATCGTAAGCTTCAATAAACAAATCACAAATTTTCTGTAATTCTGAACGATCTAATGAGCGTAGTTTTAGCCACTTGTTGTAGCCTAATAACTTAGGTTGTGCTTTGCGCATATAGACGTAATCAGCTTGCGGAAGGGAATCAGGCCAATTGTTTTCATCTCGTCCCACATACTCAGAACCACTCTTCAACAATTCGCCAGCATGTTCAAAATTTGAGATTGCTGCATCATACAATTTAAGTTTACTTAATGCCTGGCCAAGCCGCATTTTAACCAAGGGAAAGTCGACGTACTTGTCCTCCAGCAACTGGTATATGTGGCGAGCACTACTTACATTATCTGCAACGTTCGTTGACATTAAACAAAACGCTTCATTCATTCGACAATAGTAATAAAATATATAATCATTTTGCTGTAAAAGTGGCTGAGTGATTTGATCGCCAAGTGATTTAAAACACTCAGCTGCTTCTAGTAATAAAGGGGCATTGTTAGATTCGGACCCCTCATTTTTTTTGAGTCTTGCTTGGCTATATTTACTGATCAGTGATTCAGCTATATGAAGCACACTAAAGCGTTGCAATATAAACTCATCGGCTGCGACCGATAGCACTTTACGAGGAGCGACTTGTTGGGAGCTTGTGTTATCAGTAGCTTCATTACGAATGCTATCAGCATAGTCCATACATGCGTCTGTAAATTGTTTTAGAATTTTTAAGTGAGATAGAACGTGCTCTGTATTTTTTGTTGGTTTACCAGCACCCTTTCCCGATCTGATTAAATATCCATATTTATGATCAATTTCACCCCATGCGTCTTCGAAAACTGTACGAATCTGAATCTCGATTGGAAGATTATAAGTTGGTAGTTCAGTATGCTCGAAGTCGAGGTTGGTGACTATATGTAAGCTTGAATAACCTTCACGTGATGCAACTTCTTTAAGGTCAACAGCTGGAAAATATTTTTCTGCAATATCCTTAAACTTGGGAGTCATTTCTTCAAAGGCTTGCCTGCCTTTGTAAACTATAATTTCTCTCAAGCCATTCTTAGTGAAAGGGTTTGGATTAATGCTGGTTGTGTGGCTAATTGCTGAAAGAACGCTTTCAAAAAGATCGGCCATGTCACATTTAAAAAGGGCAACAAGCCTTAGTCCCACTACATCGGTCACATTATATAAGGAGTAATCTGGTTTCTTAGCGCGCTTTAACTCAACTTTTGACAGTAATTTATCTTTAGGTTTTGTACGCATTTTGTATGCGTAGCAAGAATCCGCTATTTTACTATCACGTAATAGCTGCAAGACTTTGGGTTCAAAATCTCTTGCTTCTCTATTTATAAGTAAAGCAAGATAATTATCGTTAGCGGTATCGTTCAAAACCTCTCCCCTGTTTTATTTTTAGCGTGTCTAATTATTATTATTTGCGTGACACATGAGCTCGTTCTATTTATTAATTACGGCTCTAAATATTAGTCAATCAAAGAGGAGAAAATATACCAGAATTAATAACTTATAGCCAAAAGCTAACCGAGTTGATATGTTTACTTATGAATAATCGAATTCAAAGTTACAATTTTTTTATTACTCACTGAGATAAACAAAAAGAGGTCTCTTTTAAACTAATTTTCCACGACTAGCAAAAACGCATGCCCATATTTCTGTAATTTCGCTTGGCCTATCCCGCTAATCTGTCCCATCTCATCCAAAGTCTGGGGTTTGCGATTATGAATTTCCAGCAAAGTACTATCGTGAAAAATCACATATGGCGGTACGCCCTGCTCTCTTGCCAGTTCCAGTCGTTTAGCTTTAAGTGCCTGCCACAGCGGGTCATCATTCGCGCCTTCAAATGCCTCTTTGGCACGTGAGCTACGTTCGGCTTTACTCATGCGTTTTTCGGGTTCGGGATCGCGGCGTAGCCAGACTTCTTGCTCACCTTTTAATACTGGCCTTGCAGCTTCAGTGAGCTTTAAGCCACCGTAGGCAGCCATATCTGCCTCCAGTAATCCTGCCGCAATCAGTTGGCGATAGACACCGCTCCATTGGTTTTGATTGAGGGTTTTACCTATGCCGAAAGTGCTGACTTTGTCATGATTAAAGCGCTCGATTTGCGCAGTGACTTTGCCAATGAGTACATCAATTAAATGGCCGACACCAAATCGTTGCCCGGTGCGGAAAACGCACGAAAGTGCCATTTGCGCGACCTGGGTGGCTTGCCAGGTTTCTACCGGATGCAGGCAGTTGTCGCATTGTTCACAGGCGCCGGGATGGCTTTCGCCGAAGTAGCGCAGAATGCTCTGGTGGCGGCAGGCGGTGGATTCGCAGTAGCCTAGCAAGGCGTCCAGCTTTAACCTTTCCAACCGTTTGCGTTCTTCGGAGGCTTCACCGCTATCGAGCATTTGCCGCATGGAGACGACATCGCCCATGCCATAGACCATCCACGCGTTGGCAGGCAAGCCATCGCGCCCGGCGCGGCCGGTTTCCTGATAGTAGCCTTCCATGCTTTTGGGTAAATCTAAATGTGCGACAAAGCGCACGTTGGGTTTATCGATGCCCATGCCGAATGCAATCGTCGCCACCATGATGATGCCTTCTTCACGCAGAAAGCGGCGCTGGTGCACTTCTCGTAACTGGGCGGGCAAACCGGCATGGTAAGGCAGAGCCGACCAGCCTTTTTCGACTAGCCAGGCGGCGGTTTCTTCTACTTTTTTACGCGATAAACAATAGATAATGCCAGCATCGTTAGCGTGTTCACGCTCCAGGAAAGCCTGCAATTGCTGGCGGGCATTGTTTTTGATGCCGACGTGGTAGCGGATATTCGGGCGGTCAAAACTGGAGACGAATTGGCGGGCGTTTTCCAGATTCAACTGGCTGATGATTTCGGCCCGCGTGGGTGCATCCGCTGTGGCAGTAAGCGCGATACGTGGTACATCGGGAAAACGGTTGTGCAACACGGTGAGCTGACGGTACTCTGGCCGGAAATCATGCCCCCATTGCGAAACGCAATGCGCCTCATCAATCGCAAACAGGGCGAGGCCTGTGTGTTGCTGTACTTCGTCGAGCAGGCTTAAAAAGCTGCCGACCATCAGGCGCTCGGGGGCAACATACAACAGTTTGATTTCACCGCTGACAACCTCGCGCGTGATGCGGGCATTATCTTCTGCACTGAGGCTGGAATTTAAAAAGGCTGCGTTAACACCTAATTGTTGCAGCGCTTCGACCTGATCCTGCATCAGCGCAATTAATGGCGAGACCACGATAGCAAGGCCATCGCGCGCTAATGCGGGAATCTGGTAACACAGGGATTTACCACCGCCCGTTGGCATCAGCACCAGCGCATCCTGCCCGCTGATCACATGGTCTACGATGGCTTGTTGCTGGTGGCGAAACTGGTTGTAACCGAAAACGTCGTGGAGGATTTGTTGTGGTGAGGGGGTTGCCATATTGGATGGCAAACTAGATTTTGTTGTAAGGATTGACTAGGGTATCGACGAGCGCATGTAATGCCTGACGCATCTGCTCTTCGCTGACTTCCATCAACAAGCCGTCTTCCAGCGCATCTTGTGCGATCTGTTTGAGTTCATCAAAATTTTCAGACATGACTTTGACTTTCTCGGTACACGAAACCACCGAACCATCGTCACGCAGCCATTTAGGCCATTCGTTTGTCATACGTTTACTTTCACCTATGAGTTTCCTTCACTTGCTCTTTTCTAACGCTTGCAGCAATTTTACCAAGGCCTGCCCTCTATGGCTCATTTTGCTTTTCACTTCCAGCGGCAATTCAGCCACAGTTTTGCGGGTTTCCAGATCCATAAACAAGGGGTCATAACCAAACCCCTCAGACCCACGAAACTCGCGCAAAATTTCACCCAGCCATAGGCCATCGGCAATAATCGGTTGCGGATCATTTGGCGAACGCACCAGCACCAGCACACTGTAAAAGTAGGCGCGGCGATCACTTTCGCGCGACATCACTGTGAGCAGTTTATCGTTATTGCGTTCATCCTGCGTAAGCAAGCTGCCAGCGGGTAACGGTCCCGCATAACGTGCGGAGATCACACCCGGCGCACCTTGCAGCGCATTCACACACAAACCTGAATCATCGGCCAATGCCGGTAAACCGGTGTGCTGGCTGGCATGCCGCGCCTTGGCCAATGCATTTTCAACAAAGGTTTCATACGGCTCCGGGCACTCCGGTACATTGAATTCAGATTGCGACACAATCTCGATATTCAAGGGCGCCAGTACATGCGCGATTTCGCGGATTTTGCCTTTGTTGCCGGAGGCGATGACCAGTTTGTTGAACGCTAATGCCATGTTATTGAGCTAATGCCTGTTGTTGCAGTTTGGATATCTCCGCAATGCCTTTTGCCGCTAGCGCCAGCATCTCGTTCATGGCGTCACGGCTGAAAGGCTCACCTTCGGCAGTGCCCTGGATTTCGACAAAGCCGCCACTGCCGGTCATGACCACGTTCATGTCAGTATCACAGTCGGAGTCTTCAATATAATCCAGGTCCAACACCGGGATACCCTGGTACACACCGACCGAAATCGCGCCGACTGAATCTTTGATCGGGCTTTCAGTGAGCAAGCCTTTTGCCAGCAACGTGCTGACGGCATCGACCATCGCCACATAAGCACCGGTGATGCTGGCGGTGCGGGTGCCGCCATCGGCCTGGATCACGTCACAGTCGAAATGGATGGTGCGCTCGCCCAGTTTTTGCATATCAATCACGGCACGTAAGCTGCGGCCAATCAGGCGCTGGATTTCCTGGGTACGTCCGGTTTGTTTGCCTCTGGCGGCTTCCCTGTCCATGCGCGAACCGGTGGAACGTGGCAGCATACCGTACTCGGCAGTCACCCAGCCCTGATTTTTGCCTTTGAGGAAACCAGGCACTTTTTCTTCAATGCTGGCGGTACAAATCACGTGCGTATCACCAAATTTGACCAATACTGAGCCTTCGGCATGTTTGGTGTAGCTGCGGATGATTTCAATATTGCGCAACTGGTCGTTGGCACGTTCGCTCGGTCTGGTCATTTCAAATTTTCCTGTTTCTTTTAAGTTTCTTGTTTCTTGA
>DATHWT010000083.1:0-6409 GCA_035460345.1 Methylophilus sp.
CGGCCATCAATGATATGCACGGTTTTCACGCCACTCCGTGCCGCATCCAGTGCGGAACTGATTTTTGGCAGCATGCCGCCGCTTAAAGTGCCGTCGGCAACCAGGTCATCAATCTGTCTAGGTGTGAGTCCGGTCAGCAGCTGGCCTTCTTTATCCAGCACGCCTGGCGTATTCGTCAGCAGAATCAATTTTTCGGCATTGAGAATTTCTGCCAGTTTGCCCGCTACCACATCGGCATTGATATTGTAGGTTTCCCCTTCGCGGCCGACCCCAATCGGTGCGACGACCGGGATAAAGTCACCGCTATCGAGGAAGGTGATAATGCTTGGGTCAATCGCTGTAATTTCACCGACCTGGCCGACATCGATCATTTTGGTCGGGTCTTTCAGGTCTTCCATCAGCAGTTTCTGCGCGTGAATAAAGTTACCGTCCTGGCCAGTCAATCCAACTGCTTTACCACCGTGGCGGTTAATCAGGTTCACGATCTCTTTATTGACCTGGCCACCGAGCACCATTTCCACCACGTCCATGGTTTCTTCATCGGTGACACGCATGCCCTGGATAAACTCGCCTTTTTTGCCAAGTTTATCCAGCATCTCGTTAATTTGCGGCCCGCCGCCGTGCACCACCACCGGGTTCATACCCACTAGCTTGAGTAACACCACGTCTTGCGCGAAACATTCTTTCAGGCGTTCATCGGTCATCGCATTGCCACCGTATTTGATGACGATGGTCTTATCGAAAAAGCGTTTGATGTAGGGCAGGGCTTCAGACAGGGTTTGCGCCTTTTGGGCGGCTTTTGAAATATTCATCATATGGATTTGCAATTTAAGAATATGCGTATTCTATCTGCTGACTGTTAAACAGTGAATGCATAGCACGCTTAATTTTAGTTGGGATGTCTAATAAGAAGCTGATTCGTGAACTTTGTTCAACTTTATTCGCTGACTATGAAGTAATTTAAGACGTTGCTGGTGAATTGTTTAAATGGCTGGCGATAAGTGCCAGCCATTTTTACAGGATGCGTTGCTATTTCAGGATACATTGCTATTTATAGTCGCGTCAAATCAGGAGATGTCAGGTCAGTACCTTCACAAATACTTTGGATTTTCGTTGCAGGTTATACAGTTGCTTTTTTTCCTGCGGCAATTGATCCACGCTCTGCTCAGTAAAGCCACGCTCCAGGAACCAGTGTTCGGTGCGTGTCGTCAGGCAAAACAGGAACTGATGACCCATGGCTTTCGCCTGTTCCTGGCAGTAATTAAACAGTTTGTCACCGCGACCACCTCCGCGATAGGCCGGGTCTATGGCGAGGCAGGCAAACTCCACCATTTTCTCGGCAGGGAACGGGTACAGCGCCGCGCAACCAATCACCCGATTATCATGTTCCATGACGTAGAAATAGTTGATTTCCATTTCAATCCGCTCGCGCCCACGCCGCACCAGGATGCCTTCATTCTCCAGCGGCTCAATCAGCATCAGGATGCCGCCAACGTCATCAATATTGGCTTGGCGCATGGTTTCCAAAGGCAGTTCGGTAATCATGGTGCCTATGCCTTGCCGGGTAAACAGCTCCTGAATAATGGCACCGTCGATATGCCTTGAAATTAAATGGGTTCTGGCGACACCATGCTCACAGGCGCGCACGGCAGCGGGCAAGTAGTAATTCACATCTTCTGAAAAGTTGATGGGGTCTTCACTCTCCTGCACATTGCGCAGCATGTTTTTCGCTTTGGCGGAGGTCATCTCGCGCAGTAATTCGCCACGCAAATTATGAATGCCTTCAGACCCCATGAGGAAGATCAGTTTCTCCGCATCCAGTGCAATCGCAGCACTCACTGCCACATCTTCCAGCGTCAGGTTGAATATTTCACCGGTAGGCGAATAACCCATAGGCGAAAGTAGCACCAGTTCGCCATCGTCCAGCCGTTTCTGGATGCCGACCGCATCAATCTTGCGCACTTCACCGGTATGTTGCAGATCTACACCATCACGCACACCCAGTGGCTTGGCGGTGACAAAATTGCCGCTCGCCACCCGGATATCACTGCCTGCCATCGGCGAGTTGGAAATGCCCATAGACAACAGGGACTCGATCTCAACCCGCACCGTGCCATTGGCTTCTTTCACCGCTTCCATCGCTGTGTCATCGGTAATGCGCAGGCCATTGTGCATTTTGGGGATCAGGTGGTCGCGTTTCAGCCGGTGTTCGATTTGCGGGCGGGCGCCATGCACCAGCACCAAACGTACTTCCAGGCTGGCAAGCAGGTTCAAGTCATGCGAAAGGGCGATAAACTGTTGTTCGCTGACCACTTCACCGCCAAAGGCGATCACAAAGGTGCTGCCGCCAAACGCATGAATATACGGCGCAGCCGAGCGGAACCAGTGCACAAAGTCTTTGCTATTGGCACTGGAGAGTATGGCCGGTGGTGTATTGGTCAGGTTACTAGGCGTTAAATCGGCATCGTACAGGCGGCCCGGAGTGGTGCTCAATGCTTGGGCGACAGCGCGTAACAGTGCTTCAGAGATACCAATTTCACCACGTTCAATCCGCGATAGGTTGCTGGTATCTGTACCCATACGGGAAGCCAGTTGCTGCAATGTGAGATTTTGCGATTTTCGCAAATTTCTGATATTTGAGCCGAGCATTAGTTTAATTTTCTATATTAATTTGCAAAACAATAAATCAATATATGCTTTTATGCAAATTAAACATCAAAATGACGGCTTAAGCCGTCATGTTAAATGTGACATTGAGAGACGCGTTTACCTTAACCTGTAGTGACCGGACGCACCGAGCGGTAAACACGGTTGCTGCCGCTTGCTCAACACCAACTGCCAGAGCTGGCCTTGTCGGGAGCGGAAATAGCCTGCGCAACACATCAGGTAGTATCTCCACATACGGTAAAAGCGCTCATCATATTTAAATTGCAACTCGGGCCAGGCGCGGCTGAACTTATCCCACCAGGCCATCAGCGTGCGGTCATAATCAGGGCCAAAGTTATGCCAGTCTTCAATCAGGAATTTCTTTTCAATCGCACTACTTACTTCAGTTGCAGAAGGTAGTTTTCCATTAGGAAAAATATAGCGGTCTATCCATGCATCTGTATACAGCGCAGTTTTGTAGTTGCCGATCGTGTGTAGCAAAAACAGCCCGTTATCTTTTAGCAGCCTGTGCATGGTTTCAAAATATATGGGGTAGTTTTTGGGGCCTACATGTTCAAACATCCCTACCGAGACAATCTTGTCGAACTGCCCTTGCAGCTTGCGGTAGTCCATGAGCTGGATATCGACAGACAAAACAGCGCAGCGTTCTTTTGCCATCGCCTGTTGTTCCACGGAAACCGTGATGCCCACCACATTGACCGCATAATGTTGCGCCATATATTTGGCTAAGCCGCCCCAGCCGCAGCCAATTTCAAGTACCCGTTCACCGGGCTGCAAATCCAGTTTTCGGCAGATCATATCCAGCTTGTGGGCCTGTGCTTCTTCCAGCGTATGCGCATGTTCCCAATAGGCGCAGGAGTAACTCATGCTGGAATCCAGCATGGACTCAAATACATCATTGCTGATATCGTAGTGCAGTTGCGCGACCTGGAATGCATGGTCAGGTGCCTGGAGATTGAACAGTGCATGCCTGAGGATATCGCCCAGTAATTGCAACTTTCCCCAGCCACCCATTTCTTCATCAATGTCGGCGTGCATCACGCGGGTGAAGAACTCATCCAGCCGTGCACAGTCCCAGCGGCCTTCAATATAGGCTTGCCCGAAGCCCAGCGTGCCGCGAGTGAGCACATCGCGATACACAGTTTCGTCATAGACCTGGATATCCCATGGCGCATCGCCGTTGATGGTGATGCCGGTTTTGCCTAATAGTTTGACCAGGGTTTCTGGCGGGGCAGGCTGCTGCGCAACAAAATGATTGAATGTAGTTTTTGGCATCGCGGTGACACTCCTCCAAAACGCATACAGATCACATAAAATTCAGGCATAAAAGAAAACGCTATTGCCCGAACACGCGTGATATTACGTATGAAGATTGACCAGCGATTGTGGGATTTGTTCTACCGGCAGCCAGTGACGATTAATGGGAGAGGAATTGAAACCACACCGGCAACGTGACAATGCTGAGCAGCGTGGTGGAAAACACGGCGGCGGCATACAGCGCACCATCTAAGTGGTAGCGCTCGCAGATGATGACCCCAAACACCATGGTCGGCATGGCGCTTAATAGGGTGATGGCTGTGAGTGTGTGTCCGCCCAGCCCTAACTGCTCTGCCACCAGCATGGCAGTGAGTGGCGCAAGCAGCAGGCCGATGATGCATACCGGCAACAGTTTCGGTAACAGGGCAGGTTTAAAGGTATCCCAGCGTATACTCATGCCCAGTGCGATCAGCATCAGCGGTATCACGCCGCCTGCCAGCGTGTGCAGTGCATGGCCTACCATTTCAGGTTGAGGCGTGTGTGTCAGGTTAAGCAGGCAGGCGACCAGGAGCGCCCACAGTGGTGGCACGCGCAGCAGTTCCGCGAAAGGGTTAGATCGTCCCTCGCTCTTACCGTAGGTTTGGGCCATCAGCATGCCTATCGACAATAAAATCGGTGTGCAGGCGAACAGGTCGAATTTAAGTACCATCTCCTGTGCCCAATCACCCAGTACTTCGCTGGTCACGGGCAATCCCAGATAAGTCGCATTGGGAAACGTGGCTGCCAGCATCAATGCACCTTGCTGCGCACGCGAGAGTGGCTTAAAGCGATTGAATACTTGCAGGCTTAGCCACATTAATCCTGCCGCTGTAGCTAGCCTGGTGATTGCCGTGAGCTGGATACTGAAAGTGTCCGCATCTAGTGGTGCTTGCCAGAGCACATCAATCACCAATGCAGGCAGCAGGATATAAAACACCAGGTCTGTCAGCGCTCGCCTATGCGAAGTAGCAGAGATATGGTCAGGCGCGAACCGTTGCCAGGCAATGCCTGCAATGATGAGGAGTGCCATTTGCAGCATCACATTAAACATGGCTATTTTCTTTCTTGTGCTGGTGATGCATGCGTTGGTAATGCATATGCTTGTAATGTTAGGTGCAGCAGAATCATCACTATCTAAAAATCGCCCCACAATGTTTGCATGCTGGCAATCGCCGTCACCGCGGCGGTTTCCGTTCTGAGGATTCTTGGCCCGATGACAATCGATTGAAAATGGTGTTGCGTAGCAAGTGTAATTTCGTTGCCACTCAAGCCGCCTTCAGGGCCAATCAATAGGTGGATATGGCCGGATGGTTTTTCGAGTTGCGCCAGTCGTTTCGCCCCTACCGGATTTAGCAGGATATTCAGGCTGGATTGTGTTTCATGCTGGCTAAACCATTGTGTCAATGTGACTGGCGCATGCACTACCGGCAATATGGCGCGGCCGCTTTGTTCACAGGCGGCTATCGCCACGCCTTGCCAGTGTTCTACGCGTTTCTCGGCACGGTCGCCACTCAACTTTGTCACGCAGCGCTCTGTGGTCAGCGGAAATATCTCGGTCACTCCCAACTCAACTGCTTTCTGGATGGTGTAATCCATGCGGTCGCCGCTGGAAATCCCCTGTAGCAATCGAATGTGTAGTGGCGATTCATTGCTCACCGCTGTGCGGCTCTGAACTTCTACATCAGCCGCTCTTTTCCCAGTGTGAGTTAGTACACACTGATAATCAAAGCCATCGCCACAAAACAATGTCAGCGTATCACCCTCTTCAAGTCGCATGACGCGGATGGCATGCGCAGCAGCATTTTCGCCGAGTGCAGTTGTTTGGCCGATGGCCAGAGGTGAGGGGCTAAAAAAGCGTAAGTTACTCATGCATCACATTGTAACCAAAATGCCGAGCACTTACATTGAGTCCTGGCATTCAGTCCCGACATTCGGTTCTGACACTCACCTGTTCTCCTGAATGACGTACCATAGTGGTTTGATTGCTCATCTGCTGTATTGCAATGACCAGTATTAGCTCCGCGAGTGTGGTTTTGGCTACGACCGCTTCGCTTAACATCGGTTTCACCGCGTGAGCCTTCGCCGAAATTGCACAAGGTTATATAGTGAGTGTCTAGAAAGTTTTTGAAAGGAATCACATGGCAAGTATCAATCCCCCAGCATGCAATTTTGGCTGGAAAGCCCCCGAATTTAACCTGCCGGATGTCAACGGCAAGCTGGTCAGTCTTAATGAAAGCATGGGTCCCAAAGGCCTGCTGGTCATGTTTATCTGCAACCACTGCCCGTATGTGAAAGCGATTCTGCCGCGCCTGATTGTTGATGTCACTGAGTTGAAAGCCTTGGGCATCAATACAGTGGCCATCATGTCCAACGACCCTTCCGATTACCCGGAGGATAGCCCTGAAAATATGAAAAAACTGTCTGAAGAATTGGCGCTGCCATTCCC
>DATHWT010000084.1:0-14997 GCA_035460345.1 Methylophilus sp.
ATCATCATGCCCAGCAGGCCAAACAACACCATGGCATAAAATTCGCCGCGATACAGATTTCGGTCTTGAAGGTATTTGCGGCTATAGACAAAAATCAATGACGTTCCCAGATACATCATCATTTTAATCACGTCGGACAGCGTATCGTCGATGAACATATGCGAAAACGCAAAGCCAACCGCAGGCGTATGTGTTTTAAAAGTGAAGAATGCCGCAGCAAACAGGGTTAACTGGCTGAGGCCATAAATGATGGAACGGTTTTGCGGCAGGATAAATAAATCCAGCAACAAAATAAACATGGCCATGCCCAATAACACCATTTCCGGCAACAGGGCGAGCAAATCGAATTGCATATTATCCATTTTCTAACATCCTGCCTTAATAGCCTGTGACCGGCAATTTCGAAATCGCCATATGTTTCAGGAATTCGCTACTTGTCGCCTGCATCACTTCAGTAATCGGTTGCGGATAGAGGCCAAAGCCAATCACTAAAATAGCCAGAATACCAAGGATCAGGAATTCGCGTTTATTCAAATCTGTCAGTTCTGCCACATGGTGATTGGTAACATCACCGAAAAATACGCGCTTGGTCATCCATAAGGTGTAGGCAGCACCAAAAATCAGTGTGGTGGCGGCAGCGAAGCCTACCCAGAAGTTAAACTTCACCGCAGCCAAAATCACCATAAACTCACCGACAAAGCCTGAGGTGCCTGGCAGGCCACTATTCGCCATGGCAAACAGCACAGCAAATCCGGCAAATACCGGCATCTTGTTAGCGACACCGCCATAGGCTGAAATTTCACGACTATGTACGCGGTCATACAGCACACCCACGCTCAGGAACATGGCGGATGAAATAAAGCCGTGTGAGATCATCTGCATCACCGCCCCTTCCAGTGCCAGCTGGCTGAACATGAAAAAGCCCAATGTCACGAAGCCCATATGCGAGATAGAAGAATAAGCAATCAGCTTCTTCATATCGGTTTGTACTAAAGCGACCAAGGCGATATAGACCACTGCAATCAGTGATAAAGCGATCATCGCGGTACTAAAGTAATGTGACGCATCCGGTGCAATCGGCATCGCAAAACGCAGAAAACTATAGCCTCCCAGCTTCAGTGCAATCGCCGCCAGCACCACGGAACCGCCGGTAGGCGCCTCCACGTGCGCATCCGGCAACCAGGTGTGTACTGGCCACATCGGGATTTTCACGGCGAAGGCCATAAAGAAGGCGATGAAAATATAAATCTGTGCCTGCATGCTGAGTGGCAGCAGATAGTAATCCGCCAGCTCAAAGCTACCGGTCTGGTGATACAGGTGAATAAACGCCACCAGCATCAATAAAGAACCCAGCAAGGTATACAGGAAAAACTTCACGGTGGCATAAACACGGTTAGGCCCGCCCCAGATACCAATCACCAGGAACATGGGAATCAGCATCGCTTCCCAGAATACATAGTAGAGAATCGCATCCAGTGACGTAAACACACCGATCATGATGCCACTCATGATCAGGAAAGCCGCCATATACTGGGCAACATGTTTGGTAATCACTTCCCAGCCGGCCAGCACCACAATGACGGTCGTAAAGCTGGTCAACAGCACCAATGGCATGGAGAAACCATCTATGCCCAGGTGATAGTGCATGTTAAACGCCGGGATCCATGGCAATAATTCTTCAAACTGGAAGAAACCATCCTGCACATCAAACAGCGTGTACAACGGGATGGTGACCAGGAAACTGGCCAGGCTGCCCGCTAATGCCAGCCAGCGAGTGAGTGTCGCTTTATGGTCGCCCCCGAGCAGCAATACCAGCACACCGGAGAATACCGGTAGCCAGACGGCCAGGCTTAACCATGAAATACTTGTGAGGTCGGCTTGCATCATCAATTAATTTTTACAAAGAAAGTCATAAGGAGGAATACGCCAATAATCATTGCAAAAGCGTAGTGATAAATTAAGCCTGATTGCACATTGCGTAATCTGGCAGCAATCTTGCCCATGGTCCTGGCAGTGCCGTTAACCATGGCACCATCAATCAGGGTAATATCGCCAAACCGCCATAGCAAGCGCCCCAGATAACGGGAACCACCGGCAAAGAATTTCTCATTAAAACTATCGAAACCATATTTGTTTTCCAAGATACGGTAAACCAGATCGAAGCGCTGTTTGATCGCCGCAGGAATATCCGGGCGCTTCATATAGAAGAACCAGGACAGTAAGACACCAGACGCGGCCAGAATGAATGGCAGGCTGGCAAAACCATGGATTGCCATCCCGGCAGGGCTATGCATAAACTCATGGTAATGATGTGCCAGATGCCCCATCGCCGGATGCGCTTCCGGATTCACAAAAATCACGTTCTTGAAGAAATCACCGAATACCATGGGCTCCAGCGCAAAATAACCAATCAGCAACGATGGAATCGCCAGCAGGATCAATGGCAAAGTCACCACCCAGCCTGGCTCATGCGGATCATCGTTCGGGCCTAAACCATGATGATCTGCATCGTCATGGGTGTGGTCATCGGCATGGCTATCACTATGTCCATCATGCGCATCGGAGTGTGCTACTTGGCTATGATCATGCCCGGCGTGAGCCGCATGACGCCATTTCTCCTCACCATGAAACACCAGGAAATACAGGCGGAATGAGTAGAATGCAGTGACAAATACACCAACGATCACCGCAAAGTAGGCAAAGCCGCTGCCTGGGATGTGCGATAACTCAACCGCTTCGATAATACTGTCTTTAGAGTAGAAGCCGGAGAAGAACGGTGTGCCTATCAAGGCCAGAGAACCAATCAATGAAGTGATCCAGGTAATCGGCAGGTATTTTTTCAGGTTACCCATATTGCGGATATCCTGGTCGTGGTGCATGCCCATGATGACAGAACCGGCGCCAAGGAATAACAATGCCTTGAAGAATGCATGTGTCATCAGGTGGAAAATTGCCACCGAATAGGCTGAAGCGCCAAGCGCAACCGTCATATAACCCAGCTGTGACAGCGTTGAATAAGCCACCACACGTTTGATGTCATTCTGGATAATGCCGAGGAAGCCCATAAACAAGGCAGTAATGGCACCAATCACCATCACAGTGGACAAAGCAGTGGTTGATAATTCATACAACGGCGACATACGTGCCACCATAAAAATACCGGCCGTGACCATGGTCGCCGCGTGAATCAGGGCAGAAATCGGTGTCGGGCCTTCCATGGAATCCGGCAACCAGACGTGTAATGGCACTTGTGCCGATTTACCCATCGCACCAACAAACAATAGCAGGCAAGTCACTGTCATCAACGACCAGGAACTGCTACCCAGAATATTTACCTGCGTCTCCGCTAACGAAGGTGCACGCTCAAATACCGTTGCGTAATCAAGGCTACCGAAGTAATACAGCACCATGCCGATACCCAGCAGAAAACCAAAGTCCCCCACCCGGTTTACCAGAAAAGCTTTGAGGTTGGCATAGATCGCTGTCGGACGCGTGAACCAGAAGCCAATCAGCAGGTAAGATACCAGCCCTACGGCTTCCCAGCCGAAGAACAACTGCATGAAATTGTTACTCATCACCAGCATCAGCATGGAGAAAGTAAACAGGGAGATATAGCTGAAGAAACGGCTATAGCCCGGGTCTTCATGCATGTAGCCTATGGTATAAACGTGCACCATCAGCGATACGAAAGTGACAACCACCATCATCATGGCACTCAGGTTATCAATGAGGAAACCAACTTCAAAATGGATATCGCCTGAATTCAGCCAAGTATAAACCGATTCATTCAGGGTAAAGCCATCCAGCGTCTGGTTGAGTATGCTCACAGACAGGACAAACGCAGCACCGACACCAGCAATGGTTACGACGTGCGCAGCCCAGCGTGGCAGGTAATTTCGGAATAAACCGACGATCGCCGCTGCCAGCAAGGGCAGCAAGGGGATGAGTATCAGGATTTGCTTTATTGTCATTACACTTAACCTTTTAACTGATCCAGATCGTCAACATTAATGGTATGCAGGTTGCGGAACAGCACTACCAGGATGGCAAGGCCAATCGCTGACTCAGCTGCGGCGACTGTCAGGATGAAAAACACAAATACCTGTCCTGCAATATCGTTAAGGTAATGAGAGAAGGCAATGAAATTCAGGTTCACCGCCAGCAGCATCAGCTCAATCGCCATCAGCAAAATAATCACGTTTTTGCGGTTGAGGAAAATACCAATCACACTGATGGCAAACATCAAGGCACCCAAAATCAGGTAATGAGACAAACCGACCATGATTATTTTCTCTCCTCTTTGGCCGGTGCTGATGCTGGCGCAGGTTCGGGTGGCTCTACCTCTGCTGGCATGGAAACAATCCGCAGCCTGTCGTTACGCTTCACTTTCACCTGCTCGGATGGGTTCATGGATTTGTTATCCTTGCGCTCACGCAGTGTCAGCACAATGGCAGCGATCATCGCCACCAGCAGTACGACAGCTGCCAGTTCAAACGGTAACAAATAGTCGGTGTAAAGCACTTTTCCCAGAGCAGCCGTATTACTGTAATTGGCAGGCAACTCTACCGCCTGGCTTGGCTGCAGGTTTTTATCCGCCAGAACCAGCGTCATTTCAACTACCATCAGTATGCCAATGAAGCCGGCCATCGGCAGGTACTCCCAAAACCCTTCGCGTAATTTGTCGAGGTTGATATCCAGCATCATGACCACAAACAGGAACAGCACCATTACCGCACCTACATAGACCAGAATCAGGGCGATAGCGAGGAATTCCGCTTCAAGCAGCAACCATATACCAGCTGCGGTAAAAAATGCCAGTACCAGAAACAAGGCCGCATGCACCGGGTTACGAGTGGTAATGACACGGATGCCGGAAAACAGCAGTATCGCTGCCAGCACATAAAAAACTACATCGGTAAATATCATGGATTTTCCTGTCCGCGCCTAGCGATACGCTTTGTCCTGGGTACGATCGGCAGCGATTTCCGCCTCATATTTATCGCCCACTTCCAGCAACATTTCTTTGGTATATAACAAGTCACCGCGCTGCTCGCCGTGGTAATCAAAAATGCGCGTCTCAACGATGCTGTCTACCGGGCAGGACTCTTCACAAAAACCGCAAAAAATACACTTGGTCAGGTCAATATCGTAGCGGGTAGTCCGGCGACTACCATCTTCGCGCTGGTCAGACTCGATGGTGATTGCCATCGCCGGGCACACGGCTTCGCACAATTTGCATGCAATGCAACGCTCTTCACCGTTAGGGTAACGGCGCAAGGCATGAAGGCCGCGGAAACGGTTCGATTGCGGCGTGCGCTCTTCCGGGTACTGGATAGTGATTTTCTTGGCAAAGAAATAGCGTCCGGTCAGGGCCATGCCTTTCAGCATTTCCCATAACATCAAACTGCCTAATGTATTTTTAATCGCGTTCAACATGGTAAGGTTTCTGTTATCCCTGTATGTGCATTGTCCAATGTTTGAAATTCATTAATGGAACAAATAAGCCCACTGCGTTTGCATCATGGCGGCTACCACGACTATCCATACCAGTGTGATTGGAATAAATACTTTCCAGCCCAGACGCATGATCTGGTCATAGCGGTAACGCGGGAAGGTCGCGCGCAACCATAGAAACATGAACAGCAGGAAAGCAACTTTGGCAAACAGCCACAAAATGCTGTCAGGCAAGAACGGTACCGGTGACAACCAGCCGCCCAGGAACATCAATGCGGCCAGCATAGATACCAGTATCATGTTGGCATATTCCGCCAGGAAGAATACGGCGAACGCCATGCCTGAATATTCAACGTGGAAACCGGCCACAATCTCGGATTCACCTTCTGCCACATCAAACGGTGCGCGGTTAGTCTCTGCGACGGCACTGATGAAATACACGATAAACAGAGGGAACAATGGAATAAAGTACCAGTGCCAGAAACCGCCCTCCTGCCCCATGACAATTTTGCCCAAGTTTAGGGAATTGGCACACATAAGCACGCCGACCAGTGTGAAACCCATGGCGATTTCATAAGACACGATTTGTGCGGCTGAACGCAATGAGCCGAGAAAAGCGTATTTGGAGTTGGATGCCCAACCGGCAATAATCACGCCGTAAACGGCGACTGATGTCATGGCGAGGATATACAACAACCCGGCATCAATATTGGCTAATACCAATGTTGCATCAAACGGTATCACCGCCCACGCAGCGAAGGCTGGGGCAATGGTCAGGATAGGACCAATAAAAAACAATATTTTATTGGACGCAGTGGGCAGGATGATTTCTTTAAACAACAGTTTTAATGCATCTGCCACAGGTTGCAATAAACCAAATGGACCAACACGGTTAGGCCCGATACGCACCTGCATATAGCCAATGACTTTACGTTCAAAGTAAGTCAGGTAAGCGACGCAAATCATCAATGGCAGCACGATGGCAACGATTTTTACCAGCGTCCATGTGGCCAGTTGCACATCTGGCCAATAGGATCCAAATAATTCAGAGAAGAATTGCATGTTATGCCATCTCGGTCAGTTGTTTTTCGTAGATCACCACTTGTTCGGCGGCTGCCTTTTCAATCGTAATATCGCCCATCAGGTCACCCAGCCCAACAGTCAGCGGGTGTGCTGCTGCCACACGTACGCATCCTTTGGCGACATGATTATCCAGGCGCACTTTCAATACCGCGCTGCCTTTATCCTGACGCGCGACCACAATATCGCCATCCTGCAAGCCTAATTCTACCAACTGGTCGCCATGCATACGTGCCATGGGGCGAATGTTGTATTTTGTTTTTTGCAAAGGATTGGAACGACGCACAATCGGGTCAAATTCGTATTGCGGTACTTCACCAATACGCTGCAAACCCAGTTTTTTGATATTGACCTGAATTTCCACTAACTCTTTAAGGTTATTGTTCAGGCTACGCCAAACCACTGCCGATGGTTTTTCACCATTGAAGAGTGCATTTTTCACCTCTTCGGAGCTGTTGTAATCAAAACCAGGCAGGCCCAGGGTATTCGCTAGTACACGCAGTACTTTCCAGCCCGGACGGCATTCGCCTAAAGGACGGGTAACTGCCTGGAAGCTTTGCACGCGGCCTTCCATACTCATGAAAGTACCGGAAGTTTCTGTAAACGGCGCAATCGGCAGCAGGATATCAGCGTTTTCCAGGGCGGATGATTTATACGCGGTTAATGCCACCACGCACTCGGCTTTTGCCATGGCGTCATTCGCTAATGCCGCGTGCTGACAATCCAGTTCAGGTTCAATATTCAATAACAGGTAAGCCTTGCGTGGTACTTCCAGCATGGCACGCGCATGCATGCCGGTGGCTGTAGGCATCACCCCTATCATATGCATGCCGGTGCTATTGGCTGCCGGTGGCAAAATACCACCCTTGGCACCACTGATACCGCCAATCGCTTCGGCCATACTGTACATTTCGGTAAAGCGCGGATCACTGAGTGCCATATTGCCAAGGAAAATCCCGACTTTAGGCGCGATCAGGATCAGGTCTTCGCGGATACCGGCAAGACTTTCAGCGATTTTTTGCGTGTTTGGACGTACCTTGATTTCTTCAAGTAATTTGTTCAATGTCGGTGGCAGGCACAGCGACAACTTCTGCAGGCCGGACATACCTTTTAAAATCTGGCCAAGCACATTCACCATATCGTTAGGGCGCACAATCACTTTGTGTGCGATATCCATCAATGGGTCATTGTCCAGCGGGCTGACGATACTCAGCTCGGCACCATTGGCGACTGCCTTGCGGATACGCTGGGCCAGCAATGGATGCTCGTTACGGATATTGGAGCCTATCAGCAGGATGCGATCCAGCTCTTCGATTTCCTGGATATTGCAACCCATCCAAGGCGTGCCGGTACGTTTGCCGTCCAGGCGGAAATCAGTCTGGCGCAAACGGTAATCGACATTGCCACAACCGAGGCCTTCGGCCAGTTGCTTGATCAGGTAACCCTCTTCCATGGTGCTATTCGGTGAAACCAGGACGCCAAGTGCATCACCGCCATATTGCTTGGTAATGTCTTTGAGCTGGCCTGCGGCAAATTCAAGCGCGGTTTTCCAGTCAGTCTCTTGCCATTGCCCGTTGTGCTTGATCATAGGCACTTTCAGGCGATCCGGGCTGTTCAGGCCTTCGTAAGAGAAACGGTCGCGATCAGACAGCCAGCATTCATTGATCGACTCTTTTTCACGCGGCAACACGCGCATGACCTTATTATCTTTAACGTGCACTTCAACATGCGAACCCAGGCCGTCATGCGGCGCAATTGAAGGCCTGCGTACCAGTTCCCAGCTGCGTGCAGAATAGCGGAACGGCTTGCTGGTCAGCGCACCTACCGGACATAAATCAATGATGTTGCCACTGAGTTCGGAGTTAACGGATTGATCGACATAAGCGGTGATCTCGGCATGTTCACCGCGGTTCACCAGTCCCAGCTCTTGCATGCCGCCGACTTCCTTGAGGAAGCGTACGCAACGGGTGCACTGGATACAACGCGTCATATCGGTGCTGACTAGCGGGCCGATATTCTTGTTGAAGACTACGCGCTTTTCTTCGGTGTAACGTGACCCTGAAGCACCATAAGCCACCGCGATATCCTGCAAATCACACTCGCCGCCCTGGTCACAGATCGGGCAATCAAGCGGATGATTGATCAGCAAAAATTCCATCACGCTTTTTTGCGCTTCGACAGAGGCTTTACTACGTGTAAAAATCTTCATGCCATCCGCCACTGGTGTCGCGCAGGCGGGTAATGGCTTATTAAACTTTTCGACCTGTACCAGGCACATGCGGCAGTTAGCGGCTACCGACAATTTTTTGTGATAGCAGAAACGCGGAATGGCAATGCCTACCGCATCCGCAGCATCAATAATGGTGCTGCCGTGTTCGACCTCTAGTGGTTTGCCATCAATTTCGATATTTAACATGTCTGCTATCTCTAAAATTTATTTGTTGAGCTGTTCTCAAAAATAGATTTTTATTTACCGTCGACCATGGATTTACCATGCTGTATGTAATACTCAAACTCCGGGCGAAAATGCTTGATAAAGCTTAACACCGGGGTTGCCGCTGCATCGCCAAGCGCACAAATGGTGCGGCCGGAAATGTTGTTGCTTAAATCGGTCAGCAGATCGAGGTCTTCCATCTTGCCTTTGCCATTCACGATACGCTCGATAATGCGGTAGACCCAGCCAGTACCTTCACGGCATGGTGTACATTGACCGCAACTTTCTTCGTAGAAGAAATAGCTCAAACGTTTTAGTGTTTTTACCATGCAGGTGGTTTCATCCATGACAATCATGGAACCTGCCCCCAGGCTGGAACCGGCTTTACTTAAACCATCGTAATCCATGGTGGCATTTTCAATGGCGCTGGCTGGCATCACTGCTGTTGATGGGCCGCCTGGAATCACCGCTTTCAGTTGACGACCTTTCCAGATACCACCTGCCATTTCCAGCAGGTCTTTAAAAGGCGTGCCCATTTTGATTTCGTAGTTGCCAGGCTTTTCGATATGACCTGACACTGAAAATAATTTGCTGCCGCCTGAATTTGGTACACCGATATCAGCAAATGCTTGGCCGCCATGCTGCATGATCCAAGGAATAGATGCGTAGCTCTCGGTATTATTTACATTGGTAGGTTTGCCAAATACTCCATAGCTGGCAGGGAATGGCGGTTTGAAGCGTGGCTGGCCTTTTTTACCTTCAATCGATTCAATCAGCGCAGTTTCTTCGCCACAGATATAGGCGCCGTAACCGTGCACTGCATAAAGATCAAAACTGAAGTTGGTATCAAACAGGTTTTCACCCAGATAGCCCGCTTCACGCGCTTCAGCCAGTGCCGCTTCAAATATCTCGTAATCCTGCCAGATTTCGCCGTGAATATAGTTGTAACCAACACGCGCACCGAGGGTATAAGCCGCAATGGCCATACCTTCAATCAACTGGTGCGGGTTATAGCGAATAATGTCACGGTCTTTAAATGTGCCTGGCTCGCCTTCATCGCTATTACACACCAGATACTTGGTGCCATCGTAATAACGTGGCATAAAGCTCCACTTCAAACCGGTTGGGAAACCAGCGCCACCGCGTCCGCGCAAGTTAGAGACTTTGATCTGGCTGATGATTTCCGGCGCTTTGGTTTTTTCCGCCACCAGTCGTTTGAGCTGAACGTAACCACCCAGCGCTTCATAAGTAGCGAGTGACGCCGGATTTTCTTCTGTCAGTGTACGCAAGGTGACCAGCGTTTGCCCGGCCAGATCTGTTTTGACCACTGGTGCCTGATTGGTTGAGATAGTTGAAGTATTTGCCATTAACAGTTCCTTCAGCCCTTGTTTAACTCATTAATGAGTGCGTCCACTTTTTCAGTGGTCAAAAATTCATGCATCTGGCTGTTGTTCACATGCAGCAATGGCGCACCGCCACAACAGCCCATGCACTCGCCCTCCTTCAAGCAGAACTTGCCATCTGCGGTGACTTCATTAAAGCCCACACCGAGTTTGTGTTGCAGGTGTTGCACAATTTCATCCGAGCCGCGTAGCATGCAGGAGATATTGGTACAAATGGTGATTTTGTGTTCGCCGACCGGTTCCAAATCATACATATTGTAAAAAGTGGCCACTTCAAGTGCAGCGATTTCCGGAATGCGCAGATACTTCGCCACTTCGGAAATACTTTCCTTGGATAACCAGCCACGTTCCATTTGCACAATGCGCAACGCCGACATCACTGCCGCCTGGCGCCTGTCTTTAGGATACTTGGACAGTTCGTATTCAATCTTCTCAATAGATGCTGCACTTAACATGCTTGTACCTTAATATCTTTTCGATCCGGGCTATCTCGTTAATTCAGTGATCTGTCGACTTTTATCGATCAATTTCGCCGAACACAATATCCTGTGTACCAATAATCGCCACCAGGTCGGCAATCATATGCCCCCTGGTCATTTCATCCAGCGCGGCCAGATGTGCGAACCCCGGCGCCCGTATTTTCAGGCGGTAAGGCTTGTTGGCGCCATCTGAAACAATATAAATACCAAACTCTCCCTTAGGATGCTCAATCGCTGCATAGGCTTCGCCAACAGGCACGTGAAAACCTTCGGTAAATAACTTGAAGTGGTGGATCAAGTCTTCCATATTGGTTTTCATGCCTTCACGGTTAGGCGGCGCAACCTTGTTGTCACTGGTGATGACAGGGCCTGGATTGACTCGTAACCAGTCGATGCATTGTTTGATAATGCGGTTGGACTGGCGCATTTCTTCGACGCGAACCAGGTAGCGGTCATAACAGTCACCATTCACGCCCAACGGGATATCGAAATCCATTTTGTCATAGACTTCATACGGCTGTTTCTTGCGTAAATCCCAGGCAATACCCGAACCGCGCAGCATGGCGCCAGTGAGGCCCAAAGCCAATGCACGTTCAGGTGTCACCACGCCGATGCCGACCGTACGCTGTTTCCAGATACGGTTATCGGTCAGCAGGGTTTCGTACTCATCAACATAGGTAGGGAAACGGTTAGTAAAGTCTTCAATAAAATCAAGCATGGAACCCTGGCGGTTCTCATTCAGTTTTTTGATTTCTGCTTCGCTACGGAATTTGGTGGTTTCGTGCTGCGGCATTCTTTCCGGCAGGTCACGGTACACACCGCCCGGGCGATAATACGCCGCATGCATACGCGCGCCTGAAACAGCCTCATAAACATCGAACAAATCTTCACGCTCACGGAAGGCATACAGGAATACGGTCATTGCGCCCACATCCAGCGCATGCGCACCCAACCATAACAGGTGATTGAGGATACGGGTAATTTCGTCAAACATGACGCGGATATACTGGGCACGCACGGGGACTTCCAGCCCCAGCATTTTCTCAATCGCCATCACATAGGCATGCTCGTTGGCCATCATGGATACATAATCCAGGCGGTCCATATACGGCACACTTTGCAGGTAAGTGCGATTTTCAGCCAGCTTTTCCGTGGCGCGGTGCAACAAGCCTATATGCGGGTCTGCACGCTGAATCACTTCGCCATCCAGCTCCAGCACCAAACGCAACACACCATGCGCCGCCGGATGTTGCGGGCCGAAGTTCATGGTGTAATTCTTAATTTCTGCCATAGCTAGCAAGCCCCAAACATGCAATATTCAGCCAACGCAAAGGCAGAACCTTGAAAAAAGAATGAATGACTGTGGTTGATTGACATGCCCAAGCGATTAACCATGATGCTTTCCTTCATCACGGATCAGGCGCGGCACATTGTTACGCGGATCAATCGATACCGGCTGGTAAACGACACGTTGCTGCACCGGGTCATAGCGCATTTCCACGTTACCTATCATGGGGAAATCTTTACGGAACGGGTGGCCGACAAAACCGTAATCAGTGAGCAGGCGACGTAAGTCAGGATGGTTTTCAAACATCAGGCCATACAGGTCAAACGCTTCACGCTCGAACCAGTTTGCAACCGGCCAGACATCCACCAAAGTCGGGAATACAGGAAAATCATCATCAGTGGCAAAGGCACGGATACGCACACGCTGATTCAGGCCGACTGATAACAAATGCAACACAACGGCAAAGCGCGGCCCTTCCCAGCGGCCGTCTGCATAATCGGAATAATCCACGCCACATAAATCAATCAGCTGTTCAAACCGGAGTTCGGCGTGGGTTCTCAATTTATCAGCAACCGTCAGCAAATGCTTCACATGCACTTCAACAGTGATTTCGCCCAGCTTTTGCTCCAGCTTCACTACGCCATCACCCAAGGCTAGCTTGAGCTGTGCGGACAAATGTTCTAGTTTTGCGGACATAGTGTAATTTCTTGGGCTGGCTATTAAATTTCTGGCGATGGATTAAGTTCTGGCGATAGTATTAGTACGCTTGATTTTTTTCTGCAGCTGAATGATGCCGTAGAGCAAGGCTTCGGCTGTCGGCGGACAACCAGGCACATACACATCTACCGGCACAATACGGTCGCAACCGCGCACGACTGCATAAGAATAATGGTAATAACCACCACCGTTGGCACAGCTACCCATGGAGATGACCCAGCGTGGCTCTGCCATCTGGTCATATACTTTACGCAAGGCTGGCGCCATTTTGTTGACCAGTGTACCGGCGACAATCATGACATCCGATTGGCGCGGGCTAGGGCGGAAGACAATCCCGAAACGGTCCAGATCGTAACGCGCTGCACCTGCATGCATCATTTCTACCGCGCAACAGGCCAGGCCAAAGGTCATTGGCCATAAAGAACCGGTACGCGTGTAATTGATCACCGTATCCAGGGTGGTGGTAACAAAGCCTTTTTCCAATACGCCTTCAATGCTCATAGCATCAACCCCACTTCCATCAACTCTATTCCAGTTAATCCCATTCCAGAGCACCCTTCATCCACTCAAAGATGAAGCCGACTACCAGCACAAACAGGAAAACCATCATTGCCCAGAAGCCAGCCGTACCGATTTCCTGGATAACGATCGCCCAAGGGAATAAAAAAGCAATTTCGAGATCAAACAGGATAAACAGGATGGCGACCAGGTAATAGCGCACGTCGAATTTCATACGTGCATCTTCAAACGCTTCAAAGCCGCATTCATAAGGAGAGTTTTTTTCCGCATCAGGTCGATGCGGAGAGACAAGTTTACCAGCGATAAGTGGCCCCAGGCCAACGCCCAAGCCCACCAGGGTAAACATCAAAATCGGGAAATAATTTTCTAACACTGATTGCCTTCATCGATCATGTTAACAAGTCATTTCACTGCAAACCATAAGGCCTGACAAGCACACAAGAAACACGCCCAAGCAAACACTTCCCAAACAGCCAACGTCGCGGAATCTGCAATCAAAGTACAGGCAGATCACGCATGACGTCACTGGTGCCGTCGGCGAGACTCGAACTCGCACAACTTTCGTCACTACCCCCTCAAGATAGCGTGTCTACCAATTCCACCACGACGGCTTAAAAATTAATTGGGAATATCTTTGGGTGTATTTTCAACCGGCTTGGCAGGTTCAACTGCTTCGCCTTTGGCCGGAGCCTGTTGTGTCAACGGAGCTTTCACTACGCTGCCAGAACCCGCTTTATGACTGGACATAAATGCCAGCGTCAAACTGGTTGCAAAAAATACTGTAATAAAAATCGATGTCAGCTTACTGAGCAAATTGGAAGAGCCGGAAACCCCGAACAAACTACCTGAGGCACCACTTCCGAACGCTGCACCCATGTCAGCGCCTTTGCCGTGCTGTAATAAGACCAGGCCAATCACTGAAGCAGCTGCCAACACATGAATGACGAGAATGACGTTTTCCATAATCCTTTAATCCGATAAATGAATAACAATTGTGCTTGTGGCACGCTATGTTATTTAGCTAGAGGTACTATTTTACAGGGACGGCCTGACATATTTTTATAAATTGCTCTACATCTAACGAGCAACGGCCGATCAGCGCACCATCTATTTCCTTCTGATTTAATAATTGTACCGCATTTTGTGGATTTACGCTGCCCCCGTAGAGGATTTTTACCGAGGCGGAGGCTGATTTATCGGCACTTGCCACCGTTTCACGGATAAACTGGTGCATGGCAACAGCCTGTTCTGCAGTGGCTGCTAATCCGGTCCCAATCGCCCAAATCGGCTCGTAAGAAACAATCGTATCAGCAAATGCCTCGCCGCCAAACAAGCGAATAATGGTCTCCAGCTGTTTGCCAACGACACGTTCCATCACCCCGGCTTCACGCTCGAGCAAGGTTTCACCGACACACAGAATCGGCTTCAGGCCATGGCGTTTGGCAACCATCATTTTTTCAGCAATATTCTCATCCGACTCGCAATAGGCAGTACTACGCTCGGAATGCCCAATAATCACATATTGCGCGCCAAAATCACGCAGCATGCTGGCACCCACTTCACCGGTGTAAGCGCCCTGCTCAAACTTGGCCAGGTTCTGCGCACCCCAGCCCAGCCGGGTCG
>DATHWT010000085.1:0-7063 GCA_035460345.1 Methylophilus sp.
ATGTTACGCATGAAAGAGTCCGGCGCTTATAACTTTGCACAAAATGAAGAAAGCTGTGTCGTCTACGGTATGCCACGTGAAGCAGTCGCGCATGGCGGTGTGCAGGAAGTCGCACATCTGAAAGACCTGCCAAGATTGGTGTTACATTATCTGGCAACGAATAGTGAACGCGCCTTGCGTGTATAAGTCTTCAAGAATAAACAGGCAATTCAGGGCTTTATTGTCGCTAGCATTTACACCATGTCGGTTGATAATGCTAGATGTGAAATATGTCACTAATGATAGCGGAGTAACAAATGGGCAATCCGAATACTAGATTTCTGGTGGTTGATGACTTTTCCACCATGCGCAGAATTGTGCGTAACCTGCTTAAAGAGCTGGGCTACAACAATGTGGAGGAGGCCGAAGATGGCGCTGATGCATTGAGCAAGCTGCGCAGTGGTGATTTCGAATTTGTCGTGTCTGACTGGAATATGCCGAATATGGATGGTCTGACCATGCTGCAGAATATCCGTGCAGATGCGAAATTATCCAAACTACCAGTGTTAATGGTGACGGCAGAAGCCAAGAAAGAAAACATCATTGCAGCCGCGCAGGCCAAGGCCAGTGGCTACGTGGTCAAACCTTTTACTGCCGCCACGCTGGAAGAAAAATTATCTAAAATTTTTGAAAAACTGGAAAAAGGCGAGGCGTAACCATGACCGAGGCTGTCAATCCGAAACAAGACAACATCATGGTCGAAATGGCTTCTGCCATGATGCAAAACCTGAACGGTAATCAACAAGAAGACATGATCAGCCGGATTGGCCAAATGACACGCTCGCTGCATGACAGCTTGAGTGCATTGGGTTACGACAAAGTACTTGAACAAGTGGCGCAGGAGATCCCGGACGCACGTGACCGGTTGAACTATGTTGCCAAAATGACCGAGCAAGCGGCGGAGCGGGTATTAAATGCCACCGATCAGGCCACACCCTTGCAGTCAGAACTGGCTGATAGGGCCAATGTGTTAAAAGCACGCTGGCAGGATGTGATGGCTAAATCTGCACTGAAATCGGAATACGATTCTGTCGTGCATGAAACGCTGGAGTATTTGTCTCTGGCTGATAAAAATACGGCAACCACCAAATCGCTATTGATGGATATCATGATGGCGCAGGACTTTCAGGATTTGACCGGGCAGGTGATCAAAAAAATCACCACGCTGGTACAAGAGCTGGAAAGGCAACTGGTGCAAGTACTGGTGGATTTTTCACCTGGCGCAAAAAAGGAAGAACCTTCAGATTCATTGCTGAATGGCCCGCAAATCAACCCGCACAATACAGTAGATGTAGTTTCTAACCAGGAACAGGTGGACGATTTGCTGGATAGCTTAGGATTTTAAAAACTGGATTTATCTCAAGTAAAAAGGGCCGATTGGCCCTTTTTACTTATGCATAGCCGACGCGCTCTTCTACTGGCAGTGCTGCCAGCTCCTCATCGGTATACACACGTCCACGCGTGATAAAAGCAAAGCCACTGCCACAGTCTAATGAAAACGACCCGCTGGAACCCGGTACTGCATCGAGGATGGTATGCGTATTCGCCATGAAGCTGAAATGGCTGTCACCCATGTAAAACACAGCCCCAGCCAGTACCCCGAGTTTTACATCGGACGGACTGGGCCTGAACTCTGCGGCTGGCATGCACATCGGGCCACTGCCTTCGCAACAGCCGCCAGATTGCAGGAATACGATAGGGCCATGCTGCTGGGTCAGCTGCTCAATCAGCGTGATCGCACTGGGTGTTGCAGAAAGTCGTTCAGTCATGGTATTTCCTTCTATGTTTATCTTATAGACAAAAAAGGGGCGAAAAATTCGCCCCTTTTTCCAACTACTTCAAATCAGCTAATGATCAACCCTGAGCTTAGAAGAAACCCAGCTTTTTCGGGCTGTAGCTGACCAGCAGGTTTTTTGTTTGCTGGTAGTGGTCTAACATCATTTTGTGCGTTTCACGGCCAATACCAGACTCTTTATAGCCACCGAAAGCTGCGTGGGCAGGGTAGGCATGGTAACAGTTGGTCCACACACGGCCAGCTTTAATGCCACGGCCCATGCGGTATGCACGGCTGCCATCGCGTGACCAGACGCCGGAACCCAGGCCAAAGATAGTGTCATTGGCAATGCTCAAGGCTTCTGCTTCATCTTTAAAGGTAGTCACGGCCAGTACCGGCCCAAAAATCTCTTCCTGGAAGATACGCATTTTGTTGTGACCTTTGAACAGCGTTGGCTTCACGTAATAACCTTCTGCCAGATCGCCAGTCAGTACATTGCGCTCCCCGCCGCATAGCAGTTGCGCGCCTTCCTGTTGACCAATATCCATATAAGACAGGATCTTGTTGATCTGGTCTTGCGAGGCTTGCGCACCTATCATGGTGTCAGGGTCCAGTGGATTGCCTTGCTTGATCGCGGCAACACGCGGCAAGACACGTTCCATAAATTTGTCGTAAATGGATTCCTGGATCAAGGCGCGTGACGGACAGGTACAGACTTCGCCCTGGTTAAAGGCAAACAGCACCAGGCCTTCCACGGCTTTGTCTAGGAAGTCGTCATCGGCAGACATGATGTCTTCAAAGAAGATGTTAGGCGATTTACCACCTAATTCCAATGTGGCAGGAATAAGGTTGTTAGCAGCTGCCTGCGCAATAAAGCGGCCAGTCGCTGTTGATCCGGTGAACGCGATTTTATTGATACGTTTGCTGTTAGACAGCGGGGCGCCCACTTCACGGCCATAACCGTTAACAATGTTCATCACGCCAGGCGGAATCAAGTCACCAATCACTTCCATCAAAATCAGGATACTGATAGGTGTAAATTCCGCTGGTTTCATCACCACACAGTTACCGGCAGCCACTGCGGGCGCCAGTTTCCAGGCTGCCATCAGGATAGGGAAGTTCCAGGGGATAATCTGGCCAACGACTCCAAGCGGTTCATGGAAGTGGTAAGCCACGGTGGTCTCGTCCAGCTCACTCAGGCTGCCTTCCTGCGCACGCAGGGCACCGGCAAAATACCTGAAATGGTCAGCGGCAAGGGGAATATCGGCATTCAGTGTTTCACGGATAGGTTTACCGTTATCAACTGTTTCAGCCGTCGCAATCAACTCCAGGTTTTGTTCAATACGGTCTGCAATTTTCAGCAGTAAATTAGAGCGCTCGGCCGCAGAAGTTTTTGCCCATCTATCCGTCGCAGCGTGTGCGGCATCCAGTGCCAATTCCACATCCTCAGCACTGGAGCGGGCAGCCTGTGTATAAGGCTTGCCAGTAATGGGGGAAATCACATCAAAATATTCACCTTTGACCGGGGGAACCCACTTACCACCAATAAAGTTGTCATATTTTGCCTTGTAAGGGACTTTTAACCCCATGGCTTTCAATAGATCCAAACTCATAATCACTCCTGTACTTTTTATGTAGATGTTATAGCAGAACTGCTCTCCAAACCGCCATATTGAACATATGTCCAATAACCTGATAAATCATCTGTTAAGCCGCTTAAAATAAGGCTTTTAAGATGATTAACGGGATAAACATTAACCCTTAAGACCCACAAAATCAAGCGTTTTTCCTGTGTTTCTAATGATTTATAAGATAACTGAGTCAGGTGGTTTGATCCTGAAAAGTTCAATCTCTAACAGGTGTAGCGTCGGTGTTAAAGCACGCTTTTTTATAATCGGATTATTCCGGTATAAAACATTTGGCGCGCTTTTGGGAATCGGCTATAATCGCGCCTTCTTTCGGAGAGATGGATGAGCGGTTTAAGTCACCACCCTGGAAAGGTGGCATAGGGGTAACTCTATCGAGGGTTCGAATCCCTCTCTCTCCGCCAAATATGAAAAGCACCGTTGAGGTGCTTTTTTTATGTGTGATTGGTTCATAACCTATATCAAGCGTACAACTCATTTTGTTTAAGCAGGTTTCTAAAGTCAACTCAGAGGGTTGAGGATTTTTTCAAGGAATAGGGTCCTGCATTCTGTGTCCTCTAATGAAAAAACACCCAAGTGGGTGTTTTTTCATTCTACGTTCAGCTATCTTAAACTGAAAACTGCATGCTGTTTAAAACGCTATTCATTAAAGGATTAGGGTTTCTTTTTCTCCATTGTTTTCTCAGTTTTAACGGTGTCAGCTGGCACCAATTTTTTAGCCCCCACACTGATATCTTTTTTCAGGTTGGTGAGAGTGGCTTGGCCAATACCGGGAACCTGATCCAGTTCATCGACCGTTTTAAAGCCGCCATTCTTCTTTCTGTATTCAATAATGGCCTGTGCTTTGGCCGGGCCTATCCCATTCAGGCTCTCAAGTTCAGCCTGGCTGGCGGTATTAATATCCACGGCGGCATAAGCTGCAGGGGATAACACTAACAACATTAAATAAACCAAAAACATATATCTCATAGCTTCTCCTGATCGTTAATATATAAAAGCAGGCCAATCACTCAGCCTGCTTTTATTCTAACGTTTGGATGCCAGCCGTCAGGGACAGTAGCTTTAATTTAATTAATAAATGTTAAATATTTTTAATAATTGTGTTTAATGCAACAATGGGATCTGGCGCTTGCGTAATCGGGCGGCCTATCACCAGGTAATGAGATCCCAGTGCAATCGCTTCTTGTGGAGTCACAATCCGTGTCTGGTCATCTTGGCTTGCATCCGCGGGACGAATACCTGGCGTGACCAGGCAGAAGGCGGGGCCCAATGCCTGTTTTAGCATGGCTGCTTCCTGAGCAGAACATACTACCCCCTGTAAACCGGCCTGTTGTGTCAGGCTAGCCAGTTCCAGTACGTGGTCGCTTAAAGAGCGCTGGATGCCCAGGCTGTGCAGGGTAGGCTCATCCATACTGGTGAGTACAGTCACAGCAATCAGCAGCGGGGCTTTTGCGCCAAATACTTTATCCAGACCTTCCTGCGCAGCCTGCATCATGTGCAGGCCGCCACTGGCGTGCACATTAAGCATCCATACACCAAGATTAGCCGCCGCTTGGCAAGCCTTGGCCACTGTGTTGGGAATATCATGGAATTTCAGGTCGAGAAACACGTCGTATTGTTGTTTGACCAGCGATTCGACGAATGCGGGCCCGGCTGCGGTAAACAGTTCTTTGCCGACTTTTAATTTACACAGGGCAGGGTCCAGGCGGGCAACTAGCGATTGTGCAGATGCGGCATCGGCATAGTCGAGGGCAACAATTATTTTGCTATCAGTCATGTGTGATCAGTACAGAAAGAGTGAACGAACGGTTATTTGCGTTTAAGCAATTTGATATCACGAATGGTGGCTTCAGTTGGCTCGGAAGGCAATGATTCCCATGCGTTGCAGGCCGGGCATTGCCAATGATATTGCTTGGCGCGGAAACCGCACTGGTCACAGTAGTAAGCAGCACGGTCGCCGATGGCATTGCGTACCGTTTGTTGCATCAGCTGTAAATCATGTTGCTCATCTTCGAGCATGGCACGCGCTTGCAGTAACTGGTCCAGAGATTTTAAACTGGGTTTACGTATCAGTTCGTTACGTGCCAGCTTGGCGGCTGTATCAGCGCCTTCCGATTGCAACGTGGCTTCGTACAATACTGACATCATGCTGCTTAACTGGTACGACTCCAGGTATTGACTCAACTGTGCCAGACCTTCTTTTAAGCCTTTGGATGCATTGCCCACAGTCAAGACATCGCTCTCGTGTAATGCAGCATAGCTTTTGAGCATTTTCTGCGCAACAAGTCCCAGGTACTCCGGGTCCTGCATTTCGATTCTTTTCCAGAAAGCAATCGCTGCAGCATGCTCTTCTTGCTGTGCTGCCATATCACCCAATAACACATTGGCACGCACACAGTTTTTGTTTGCGTCCAGGGCTTGGGCAAGCAGGCCTTTGGCGTTTTGCCAGTCTTGCTGAATAATGGCGTTGACCGCCAATTCGCAGTAATACTGGGCGATTTCTTTGCGGTAGGAAATGCCGGATGAGCCTTCTAATTCAATGGCCATGGCAATGGCTTGCGACCACTCCCGTTCTTTCACGTATATTTCAAGCAAATGGCGTAAGGCGGCCTGTTCATAACGTGTGTGGCGCAAAGCCAGGAACAGCTCTTCTGCGCGGTCATATAATCCGGCTTTAAAGTAATCCTGTGCCAGTTCCACTTTAATCGAAGTCGATTGTTGCTCGGTCAGCTCATAGTTTTCCAGCAGATTCATGTGCAGGTGGATGGCACGGTCTGTTTCACCGGTGCGGCGGAACAGGCTACCCAACACAAAATGCAATTCCAGGGAATCTTTATTCAGGTAGAGCGCTTCACTGAAAGCATCTACCGCCTTATGGTACTGATCCGCAATCAGCAGATTCAGGCCTTTAAAATATGTAGCGGGCAGGGAGGTCGATTCTGCAATCAATTGCTTGATATCCACCCGGGCGGCGATCCAGCCCAGCGTGAAAAACAGTGGCAAGATCAGTAACCACCAATATTCAAATTCAACCAGCATACAAGGTCTCTTTTTTAGATAGCGCCTATTTTACCTTAAGCGCCTGCGGTGTTGGCATGAATATGGCTATGCCATGAATATAGTAAAGGCATAACTTTACCATTATGAAAAACATGGCGAAAAAAAACGGCATCTCATTGAGATGCCGTTTTGTCAGCAAAGGCTGATTTACTCCATAGCGTCTACGCGATCACGCAGTTCTTTACCTGCCTTGAAATGGGGCACATACTTGGCTGGCACCTGTACTTTGGTTCCAGTCTTAGGATTGCGTCCCAACCGAGGCGGGCGGTAGTTCAAGCTGAAGCTACCAAAACCGCGGATTTCAATACGCTCGCCAGTTGCCAGGTTTTCTGTCATCGCATCCAGGATGGTTTTAACAGATAACTCGGCATCTTTCAGCACTAATTGCGGAAAGCGCTGGGCAAGTAAATCGATAAGTTCAGATCTAGTCATGACCTTAAAGCCTTTATTATTTTTTGCTGTCCAATTTAGCTTTCAACAAAGCACCCAGGTTAGTGGTGCCTGCTGAAGCTTCATCGATCATCACATCATCAGCTTTTGCTTT
>DATHWT010000086.1:0-6488 GCA_035460345.1 Methylophilus sp.
TTAATTGATTTATCCATAAAGGAGAAGTTGTAATGAGTACCTTGAATAGACGGGGTTTTATCAAAGGCGCAATGTTAGGCGCGATGATGGCAGCGGGTCTCGTTACCGGACACGCGTTCGCTGCGGATTTTCCAACAGCCAAAGTGAATACCACAGGCCTGGCAGTCACTGATACCACAGTGAAAGTCGGTATCCTGCACTCCGCCACCGGTACGATGGCGATCAGTGAAACTGGTTCTATCCAGGCTGAAAAGCTGGCGATTGAGCAGATCAACGCCATGGGTGGTATCCTGGGTCGCAAGATCGAAGTCGTGCAGGAAGATGGTGCTTCTGACTGGCCAACTTTTGCTGAAAAAGCGAAGAAATTGCTGGAAAAAGACAAAGTGGCATCTGTGATGGGCTGCTGGACTTCAGCTTCACGTAAAGCTGCTTTGCCAGTGTTTGAAAAAGACAACGGCTTGCTGTTCTACCCGACTTTCTATGAAGGTCTCGAGCAATCCAAGAACGTGTTCTATACAGGTCAGGAAGCGACACAACAGATTCTTGCAGGTCTGGACTGGATCGCCAAAGAGAAAAAAGCGAAAACTTTTTACCTGATCGGTTCTGACTACATCTGGCCACGTACTTCCATGAAAATCGCACGTAAACATATCGAGCAACACTTGGGCGGTAAAGTGGTTGGTGAAGAGTACATCGCTTTGGGTGACACGCAATTTGGTTCTGTGATCAACAAAATCAAACTGAAAAAACCTGATGTGATCTACGCAGCGGTTGTGGGCGGCAGTAACGTGGCATGGTTCAAACAATTGAACGCAGCTGGCCTGAACTCAAGCAAGCAAACCATGCTGACCATCTCCGTGACTGAAGATGAAGTATTGGGTATCGGCGGTGAGAACCTGGCTGGTTTCTACTCAGCCATGAAATACTTCCAGTCTCAGGACAATGATGCGAACAAGAAATTTGTTGAAGCATTCAAAAAACGCTGGGGTAAAGATGCTGTGATCGGTGATGTAACACAAGCTGCTTACCTGGGCCCATGGTTGTACAAAGCTGCTGTTGAGCGTGCAGGTAGTTTCGACGTAGATAAAGTACAAGCTGCATTGCCTGGTTACGAGTTCAAAGATGCTCCTGAAGGCTCTGTGACTGTAGAAGCTAACCATCACCTGACTACCAAGTTGCGTATTGGTCAATGGGGTAAAGATGGCCAGGCCAAAGTGGTTTACACCTCTGGCTACATCAAACCTGATCCGTTTCCAAAAGGCTACCAATAAACTGGTGTTGTCTTAAATAGCTAACACGGTAGCCGCTAAACCCGGCTACCGTTCGGCGCAAATGATAAATCCCAAGTAACAAAACTCAATACAGAATGATTATAGAAATTGCATTTAACAGGAGACCGCTATGTTTGGTTATTCGATGGCAGAAATAGGCAATATTGTGGTGATGCAGGGCTTTTCAGGCCTGAGCATGTTTACAGTGTTGCTACTGATGGCACTAGGTCTCGCGATTATTTTCGGGCAGATGGGTGTGATTAATATGGCGCATGGCGAGTTTATGACCATAGGCGCTTACACCACAGTCATGCTTTCCAAAGTGGCCGCTACTTACGGATTCACTAATTACTACTTTATATTTGCCATAGCGATTGCCTTTGTACTGGCCTTCGCAGTGGGTTACTTCATTGAGTTCATCATGATCCGGCACCTCTACAAGCGGCCACTGGATACCTTGCTGGCGACCTGGGGTTTGAGCCTGGTCATGCAGCAGATCTTCCGTTCCTCTTTCGGCGCCAAAGAAGTGAGTGCCGAATTGCCTGAGTGGATGCTTGGCTCTGTGAATCCAACACCAGATATTGATATTCCGATCAACGGCTTGTTCGTGATGGTGCTGGCAGCGCTGGTGACTTTCGGTGTGTATATGTTTATGTATAAGTCACGCTGGGGCCTGCGTGTGCGTGCCACTGTACAAAACCGCACCATGGCGGGTGCAGTAGGTATCAATACCGCCAAAGTTGACCGTGTGACATTCGCCCTGGGTTGTGGCATTGCCGGTATCGCTGGCGCTGCATTTACTACGATTGCCTCCACTGGCCCGACCACAGGTACCTTGTACATCGTCGACAGCTTTATGGTGGTGGTGTTTGGCGGTGCAGCAAGCATCGTCGGTACGATCGCATCCGCCTTCGGTATCGCTCAGGCGCAATCAATACTGCAATTCTTTATGACCAGCTCTATGGGCAAGGTGTCTACCTTGCTTGTCATCGTCAGCATATTGATGATGAAACCAGAGGGCTTGTTTGCCTCCAAACTGCGTAAGTAATAAGGGGTATAGGACATTTAATCAATGAGCGAGCGGGAGTCGGCACAAGGCGCACGGCGCACAGAAACTGCAATGTACAGAAAGTACATGAGGGTTTCGAGCACGCGCAACGCAGTGATGGCCCCGCGCAGCCATTGAGTAAATGTTCTATAAGTAAGAAGACGTATTAAGTGTTTAGCCCTGACACCCTAGAATCAACGCATCAACAGAGGAGAAATCTTGATGACATTATGGGAAAAAATGAAAGCCAGCCCGTTACTGGGTGGCAAGGAAGGTGTGATCAGCCTGGCTGTGCTGGCTGCCATCATCTTCGTTATACTGCCACTGGGCGTAGATATCTTCCGCCTTAATTTAATCGGTAAATACCTGACTTACGCATTTGTCGCTGTCGGCCTGGTGATGTTATGGGGGCACGGCGGTATCTTGAGTTTAGGCCAGGGTATCTTCTTCGGCCTGGGTGGTTATGCCATGGCCATGTTCCTGAAACTGGAAGCGTCTGACCCACTGAGTACTAAAATTCAGTCTACCCCTGGTATTCCTGACTTTATGGACTGGAACCAGATCACTTCCCTGCCATGGTTCTGGGAGCCGTTCAAAAGCTTGCCATTCACCATACTTGCCGTGCTGACCATTCCTGCATTGTTCGCCTATATCATCGGGTACGCCATGTTTAAACGTCGTGTGGGTGGTGTGTATTTCTCTATCATCACCCAAGCAGTGGCGCTGATCCTGAGTATCCTGATTGTCGGTCAACAAGGCTATACCGGCGGTGTGAATGGGATGACTGACCTACGCACCATGCTTGGTTGGGATATCCGCAGTGACTCTGCCAAATACATCCTGTACTTTGTAAATGGCCTGCTGTTGTTCGCTGCGATTTTCTTGTCCAAATACATCATGAGTAGCAAGTTTGGTATGTTGTTGCTGGCGATGCGTGACAAAGAAGAACGCGTACGATTCTCCGGCTATGACGTCTCCAATTTCAAAATCTTTATCTTCTGCTTTGCCGCAATGTTGTCTGCAGTCGGTGGTGCCATGTTTACTTTACAAGTAGGTTTCATGTCACCTTCCTTCGTAGGTATCGTGCCATCGATTGAGATGGTGATCTTCTGTGCGGTCGGTGGCCGTGCTTCGCTGGTTGGCGCCGTCTATGGCACTTTGCTGGTCAACTACGGCAAAACCGTGTTCTCCGAAACTTACCCTGAAATGTGGCTGTTCCTGATGGGTGGGCTGTTTATCGCAGTGGTGATGTTCTTCCCTAGTGGTTTGGCTGGTATCTGGGATAAATACGCGACCAAATATGGCTGGTTCAAAGACAAGGCAGGTTCCAAAGAAAACGGCTCTGCAAAAAAGCTTGAGGTAAGTACTTCTAAGGTAGAAGCACAAGCAGTACTTACCGAAATATCAACTGAAACAGCCCTGGCCATTGAATCTACCGATGTGGCCAGCAAAAAAACGACACGCAAGGCAGGTGCCAAAGAAGAAAAGGCGCCTGCGATCGAGGGTAACAAATTGAGAGGAGCAGAAGCATGAGTAATACCGACTTCGTCTTGGCGGTAGAAGATCTAACCGTCTCCTTTGATGGCTTTAAAGCAGTGGATAGCCTCACCATGTATATCGATAAAAATGAATTGCGTGTGTTGGTAGGCCCAAACGGCGCTGGCAAAACCACGGTGCTGGATTTAATTTGCGGTAAAACCAAATCCACAGCCGGGTCTATCAAGTTTAAAAATACTGAACTGACCAAGCTATCTGAACATGAGATTGTGCGCTCGGGTGTTGGCCGTAAATTCCAGACCCCGTCGATTTACGAAAACCTGACGGTATACCAGAACCTGGAAGTGTCCTACCCGAAAGGACGCGGCGTATTTGGCAGCCTGACGTTCAAACGCACGCAAGAAGTCGAAGACCAGGTGCGTCGGGTGGCAGAAGACATCATGTTGACTGAATTTCTCGATATGGAATCTGCTTTGCTCAGCCATGGACAAAAGCAATGGCTGGAAATCGGCATGCTGCTGATGCAAGAGCCTGAGCTATTGATGCTGGACGAGCCTGTGGCAGGCATGAGTGCCAAAGAACGCGACCAGACGGCTGAGTTACTGAACCGCATCTGCCAGAACCGTTCAGTGATTGTGATTGAGCACGACATGGAGTTCGTCAAGAAAATCGCACACAAGGTGACTGTGCTGCATCAGGGCAAGATCCTGGCTGAAGGGCCGATGGAAAAAGTACAGGCTGATGAGAAAGTCATTGAAGTGTATCTGGGACATTAACTCGTAATCATTAATCCGAGCCATTAAGAAAAGTGCCATTACTTAAAGAGCAGCATTAGCTCAAGGAGTGCAAGATGTTTGAAATTGAGAATTTGCAGGTAAGTTATGGTCAAAGTCAGGTGATTCATGGCCTGAATTTCAAAGCCAACAAAAACGAAACCCTGGCCATCATGGGCCGCAACGGCATGGGTAAAACCACCCTGTTCAAGTCATTGATGGGTATTTTGCCGAGCAAAGCCAGTAAAGCAACAGTCGATGGTGTGGATTTGCAGGGCTCAGCTACCCATGATCGTGTCATGAAAGGCTTGGCTTACGTGCCGCAAGGCCGCTGGATTTTCCCCAACATGACCGTGCAGGAGAATATTGAAACCGGGCTGGAGAAATCTGCCGGCCGTGAGATTCCTGAAGATATTTTTGCCTTGTTCCCGGTATTGCATGAAATGCGCAAACGCAAAGGCGGCAACCTGTCCGGTGGTCAGCAGCAACAGCTGGCGATTGCACGTGCGCTGGTGACCAATCCAAAGGTATTGTTGCTGGATGAGCCGACTGAAGGCATCCAACCTTCCATCATTAAAGACATTGCCAAAGTGCTGAACGAAATCCGCAAAATGCGTGAAATCACCATCATTGTCTCCGAACAGGTGCTGAGCTTCACCATGGAAGTCGCAGACCGTATTATCGTGATTGATAAAGGTCGGTTTATCCACGAAGATACCCGGGACAATGTGGATGCCGCCAAGGTGAAAAGTTATCTGTCTGTGTAAGGCTTGCCTGTTCATACTGGCAACGCCTGTGGCATGATGCTGTTATGGATGATTTAAAGCCTGCGATTGCATCGCCACTTTTACAACGTGCTACAGATTCGCCCGGTATTGGCGCAAAACACTGGCAGGCCAGGCTGGAGCTTGGCTTTGCCAGACGGGATGCACGCTCTTATCTGGCGCATCGCTTGCATCATGGCCCTCTGGTCGTTCAAAAGAGCCTGCACCCCGAAGGTGAAGATATTTGCCATGCAGTAGTGGTGCATCCTCCCGGTGGTGTGGCTGGTGGCGATGCGCTGCATTTACAGGTAAATGTGGGTGAGGGCGCAAGAGCCTTGCTGACGACGCCGGGTGCCGGTAAGTGGTACAAGGCAAATGGCACCAAAGCGACGCAAACGCTGCAGTTTCAGTTGGCTGCTGGCAGTGGCCTGGAATGGTTGCCGCAAGAAAATATTTTATTCGATGCTGCTGAAGTAGGGTTTTCTGCAGATATAGCGTTGGCGGCAGATGCCACGCTGGCTGCTTGGGATATCGTCTGTCTGGGGCGCCAGGCACAAAAGGAAATCTGGCAACGTGGTCTTTACCAATTAAATCAACGTATCACCCGGCATGGTAGGCTGGTCTGGAACGAGCGCGCACGCATGCAGGCGGATGACCTGGTCAAGACCAGTCGTGTAGGGCTTGGTAATGCGGCTGTCTTCGGTACCTTTCTGGTGTGCGCAGGCGTTGTCCCTGCCGAAGTGTTGCAAGCCTGTCGTGAGATAGTTTTAACGGAGGCAAAAGTGGGTATCACAGCATTGCCCGAAGTTCTCTGTATCCGTTACGTAGGTAATGCATCACAGCAGGCGAGACAGTACTTTGAGCAGTGCTGGCAGATTTTAAGGCCGTGGTATTATCAAAAAAACGCCATCAGGCCGCGTATCTGGAATACCTGATACGCACCATCAAAATGCATAGAGAATTAGCCTACGGAATTCACCACTTATGGAACTCACCCCTAGAGAAAAAGATAAATTATTGATTTTTACCGCGTCACTGTTAGCCGAGCGGCGCAAGGCACGTGGTTTAAAGCTTAACTACCCTGAAGCGGTGGCCTATATTTCGGCCGCCATCATGGAAGGCGCGCGCGATGGCA
>DATHWT010000087.1:0-11288 GCA_035460345.1 Methylophilus sp.
GCCTGAACCTGACTTACACACCGGCAACGACATGGATGTCGGCTGACAATTCCACATTAAAAGACCACGCAGAAGTATGTTTTCCTGCCTATGCCGTGGCGAGGTTATGGCAAGCATGGCATTGATACAACTGGATTTACCCTATGCAGATGGCGCGTATTGGCTGACACAGGTCAGGCATTTGCCATGGCCTATGCTGCTAGAGAGCGGGCGTGTGGATACTGCAGAAAAGCAGTCGTCTGTTGATGAAGAGGTAAGCCTGGGTGCGCGGTTCGATATCGTGGTTGCTGATCCGGTTGCCAAAATTATTCATCGCCGACCTTACACCGAAGTGCATGCGGCTCAAACGGTTAAGCGTGATGAAGACGATTCTTTTGCTGTCATCAAAAAATGGTTGCAGCCGCATCAGGTAGCACGTGTGACTGATGTGCCTTTTGCCGGCGGCGCGCTGGGCTATTTTTCCTACGATCTGGGGCGCACTATTGAACCCATGCCAGAGCTGGCCGCGCAGGATATGCCTCTGCCCGAGTTACTGGTGGGAATTTATGATTGGGCTATTGTCGCCGACCATCATTTGCGGCGCTGTCAATTGGTGTCACACACGCTTTTTATCGAACCGGCAGCCTTGCAAAACTTGCATCAAAAGTTGCTGAAAAAGCGGGAGGATGCGGATTTGCAGCTATTCACCGTCCATGGTGATATTGCTCACAACATGGATAAATCCTATTATGCGCAGGCATTCCAGAAAGTAAAAAACTACATTCGTGCCGGGGATTGTTACCAGATCAACCTGGCGCAACGGCTGGCGGTAAACGTGAGTGGCGATGCATGGCAAGCCTATGACAGGTTCAAGCAGCTTAGCAAAGCGCCATTTATGGCTTATCTGCAAGTGGATGATGGTCAGGGCTTATCGTTTGAAGTCCTGTCCATGTCGCCAGAGCGATTTCTGCAAGTGACTGAAAATAAAGTAGAAACACGCCCGATCAAAGGCACGCGCCCCAGGCATGCAGATGCTGAGCTGGATAAGCAAGAGGCCGAGGCACTGGCAAACAGCATCAAGGACAAAGCCGAGAACCTGATGATTGTCGATCTCTTACGCAATGATATTGGCAAGGTCTGTGAGATCGGCTCCGTCAGGGTTGATGCCTTGTTCCGCTTGCAACGATTCACCAATGTGCATCACCTGGTGAGCATTGTGCGCGGCGTACTGGCTAACGGTTACCATGCCCTGGATTTATTGCGTGGCTGTTTCCCAGGTGGTTCCATTACAGGTGCGCCCAAACTGCGCGCCATGGAGATTATCGAAGAGCTGGAGCCGCACCGGCGCGGCATATATTGCGGCAGCATAGGCTATATAGGCTTTGATGGCAGTATGGATACCAATATTGCTATCCGCACCGCAGTCATTTGCAACCAGGCCATGACTTTTTATGCCGGAGGCGGGGTGGTAGCTGATTCAGATTGTGACAGGGAATACCAGGAAACCCTAGATAAAGCTTCCCAGTTTCTAAAACTGGTTGCACAATTCAAAACTCCATCTTAATGTCCGGGGAAAATACCATGTGGGTGATCAAGCTGGGAGGTAGCGTGACACACCATGACAGCCTGCTTAAATGGCTGCAACTGGTTGTCCGCTGGGGGGATGGCAAAGCGATTATCGTGCCTGGTGGCGGGGTGTATGCCGATGCCGTGCGTGAGTTCCAGCAGCTACGAGAACGCTTACCCGATGGGCATATCACGGATGGGCACGCACATGCACTCGCCATTTATGCCATGGACCAAATGGCGCGCAGCCTGGTCGCCATGGTGCCTGAACTTACCCTGGTACGTAATCCACTGGAGATTGCCGAGCGCGGCTGGCAGCATCGTGGGCTGGTCTGGTTACCTAGTGAAATGGCGTTAAATCCTGAGTTATGGGCAGAGGCGGCGCTGGAAGAAAACTGGGAAACCACTTCTGACAGCTTAGCCGCCTGGCTGGCCTGTCAGCTCGAAGCGAGCCATTTGTTACTGATTAAATCGGATGACAGGTTGCTAGAACCTACCCCCAGCCTGATGCTGGCAGATTTACAGGCTGAAGGCATCCTGGATGCAGGATTATCAAATATTCTGCCGCAGGCGACATTTCAAACATGGGTCATGCATCAAAGCCATGTGGGATTATTTGAGCAAGGCCTTAATGCACAAACACTTAGCGGGCGCCTGAATCACCCAGCTCAAACGTAGCAGTTTTTTCAAACCGGCCAAAATGCAGCATGATGGTCGGCAAGATCAGCAGATTGAGAATAGTAGAAGAAATCAATCCGCCGACGATAATGGTCGCCATGGGGCCTTCGATCTCGCGTCCAGGCTCGCCACTGCCTATGGCCAGCGGTAACAAGCCAAGCGCGGTGACCAGCGCCGTCATCAGCACAGACGGCAGGCGTTCAGAAGCGCCGCGTATGCAGGTTTCCAGGTTCCATTCGTAACCTTCCTTATCCACCAGGTGCTGGAAATGCGACACCATCATGATGGAGTTGCGCAAAGTAATGCCAAACAGTGTCACAAAGCCTACCAGCGTGCCTACCGATATCCATCCGCCAGCAAAGAAAGTAGCTACCACCCCGCCAATCAGGGCAAAGGGCAGGTTGGCAAAGGTTAATAGCAGGTTGCGCAAGCTGCCAAAAGCGATATAGAGCATGAGGAAAATAGCTGCGATGGCCACAAGTGAGTGGATGATTAAATCGCGCCTGGATTCTGCATTGGCCTCGGCTTCACCTGAAAATTCCATATAGTTTCCGCTATGTAATGTGAGTTTCTGCCGCAATGCTTTTTGGATGTCACTCATGACCAACGCCTGATCCCGCCCACCTATATTTGCGGTAATGGTCTGAATACGTTTTGCGCCCGAGTGCAGTATTTTGGAACGACCACCTTCCTGTGCGATATAGGCCACATCAGACAGTTTCAGCATCTGACCTTCAGGGTTGAAAATAGGGATATTGCGCATATCTGCAATATCGTCCCTGTTGGCATCGTTGAGCAGGACGCTGACGCCTATCGAACGGTTGCCCATAAATACATGGTTGACAGGCACACCTTCATAGCTGGCTTTGATCGTATCCAGCACATCCACAGGCTGTAGCCCCCACAATGACAGTTTTTCCTGCTTGAGCCGGATGGCAATTTCCGGCGTTTCCGGCGGGGATTGCACCATGATATCCCTGACGCCGCGTATGCCTCCCAGAAGCTGGGCGACTTTTTGTGCATCCCTGTCCAGGGCATCCAGGTCATGACCAAAGATATTGACTACCAAGCCTGCGGCATAGCCGGAAATCGTCTCTTCAATACGTTCGCTCAAAAAGGTATTAATGGCAAAGTTTGCCCCGATAAACCCTAATTCTACTTTGCCATCGTTATCGTCATCTTCCGACTCTCCGGCAAGTTCTTCGCGGATGCTGCGATAGATGCGTTCCTGTTCTGCCCCGGACACCGTGCCGGTTTCTACTTCAAACTCGCTGTAGTGGGTGCCAAAGGTGTCTGCGGCATTGGGCGCGCGGCCTACCCACTGCGCCACGCTTTTTACGCCAGGAATCTCCAGTAACACTTTAGTCACCTGGTTGCCCAATTTTAAAGACTGTACTTCAGAAGTCCCCGGCACAGTTGTCATATGCAATATGTAATGACCTTCGTGCAGCACAGGAATGAACTGACTCCTGAATAACGGCAAAAGTACCAGCCCGAGCGCGATACAGACAAAGCTGGTGACCAGGATCAGTTGATAGCGATGCTCGATATGGTGCAACACCTTCACGTATCTGTGTTTCAGCCAGCGCAGTAAAGGAGATTCCTCGTTATTCAGGCGCGCTTTGCCCAGCAGGGCGTAGCACAGTGCTGGTGTGAGTGTCAGCGCGACGACAAGTGACGCCAGGATGGCTGAGATATAAGCGTAGGCAAGCGGCGCAAATAATTTACCGGCAACACCTGACAGAGTGATCAACGGTAAAAATACCAGGGCGACAATGATGGTGGCGTAAAAAACAGAGCCGCGTACTTCCATGGACGCCTGGAATACTACTTGCGGTATAGGCAGCGGCTGCGCCAGTTGCCGGTTTTCACGCAGGCGCCGGAAAATATTTTCTGTGTCGATAATGGCGTCATCCACCACCTCGCCTAATGCGATGGCAAGACCTCCCAGCACCATGATATTGAGCCCCACGCCATACTGGTGCAGCACCACAATGGCAGATAATAGCGACAGCGGGATGGCAGTCGCTGAAATCACGGCCGTGCGCACATTAAACAAAAACACAAACAACACGGCGATCACTAGTATTGAACCGACAAGGATATCGGAACGCAGGCTGCTAATCGCTGTTTCGATAAAGTTAGCCGGGCGGAACAGGCCTTCATGCAAAGTGACTTGCTGGCTGGTCAGGCTGGGTTTGATATCGGCCAGTTTCTTTTCCAGCAACTTCGTCAGGGCATAGGTATTAGCGCCCAGTTGCCCTTGCACGGAAAGATAAACTGCAGGCTTGCCATTAATGGCAGCCGCACTGATAGAAGGCGCCGCGCCTTCGGCCACCTCGGCGACATCGCGTATGCGTATGGTACGGCCCAGCTTGCGGAGCAGCGTGATACTGCCTAACTGTTGCGGCGTGGTAGTTTGTCCCTGGCTATTGAGGATAATACGCTGGTTGTCATTCTGGATGTATCCTGCCCCGCGTACACCAGTGCCACGGCTAGCGGCATTCACCACATCCTGGATATTCAGTTGATACAGCATCAATTTGCGCGGATCTATTTTTATCTGGAACTGGCGGACTTCTCCACCGAAAACGTTGATATCCGCCACACCAGGAATGGCCATTAAATGCGGAGTCAGATGCCAATCAACCAGGGTACGCAGCTGCATCAATGTCAGTTTGTTTGAGGTGACGCCCAAACCCAGCACGGTGCTGGCAGAAGAGGTGAGTGGCGTAATATTCGGGATAATGCCCGGGGGTAACTGGTTACCAAGCATATTCAGGTGTTCGGCAACAATTTGCCGGTTGCGGTATATATCAGATTTATCCTGGAAAATAACCGTAATGACCGACAGCCCGGGAATGGATTGCGAGCGCAGGCTTTTAATGCCGATGGCGCCAGCAATGATGTTTTCAATCGGCTGGGTGACCAGTTTTTCAACCAGGCTGGCTGAAAGCCCGGGGGACTCCGTTTGAATGACGATCTGGGTCGGTGCAAACTCGGGGAAGACGTTCAAGTCGCTTTGCGTCAGGCTGTAGCTGCCATAGACCAAAACAAGCAGTGCCAGTCCGATGATGACACCGTAAAAACGAATCGCGAATCTGACCAGTGCCGACATCATGACCTGGGCACTTTCTGAACGCTTTGCATGCGCGGCTTAGTCGTCATTCTCATTTTTAATCTGGAATTTAAACTCTTCCGACAGCAATAGTTGCGCCCCATGGATGACGACTTCAGTACCCGCGCGCAGGTTGCTATCAAACCAGCCATTATCCAGCTCAACGTCAGAGGCAACCGGTTTGCGCAGGAAAGTATCCTGCTTGGTTTTGACATAAATCCAGGCCATACCGCCATGCCAGACAATCGCCTGGTTGGGGACTATCACGCCCTTTAGCATGGCGGATGAGGATTGCGCAGGCACCACATTCACACGCATGCCTACACGCAAGAAATCAGCAGGCGCGCTATAGAAATAGGTTTTACCGATATTGCTGATATCGGTCTGTATGGATTGAGAAACATAGTCTGCACGTATAGGTTTCACTTCATCCTGGATCGGGGAAATAAAAATAGTGGAATTTGCTTCGGGCTCTTTAAAGTTCAGCGGGAAACTTGCCTGAACCAGTACTTTCTTCTGCGTAATTAAATCATGCAATGGTCCTGAAGAAGGGTTTTGTGTGATCAAGGCTGCCAATGGTTTACCCCATTGCGCTACGATAGTATCTGATAAGGCTTTTAGCTGTGCCTGGGTGGATTTGATTTGTGTCTGGTCATTAATGACCAGTGTCTGAGCTTCTTGCACCGCTTTATCAGAGACATTTTTGTCATCTTCATTTAATTGTCTGTAACGTTGATACTGTAGCTGATGATTAGGCAATATGCTCTCTGCAACTGCTAGCTGGGTTTTGAGCGCTTGATACTGGCTGTTGTAATCCACCAGTGTCTGGATAGATACCACAGAACCGAGTACCTTGATATTGCCATGGTAATCATAGGCTTGCAGGGCTTGCACGCTGATGCCGCTGTTCTGCTGGGTTGCCATATTCAGTTGCACCACTTGCAGGCCGTTTTGGTCCACCACATGCACAGGCCCCTCGATTTCTTCCTCGTTATCATCTTGCATCGTTTCATATTCATCGCGGCCGACCAGTACTACGACCCAAACCAGGAGAATGATTAATGCAATCTGAGCCCCGATAATCCAGAGTGCTTTTTTATTCATTTGACTGGCGCCTCTTGTGGTTGCATGGCAAAAGTTGCCGTTTGTTGTGACAGTAATAATGGTTTCTGCATCACGTTCTCGATTTCCTGTAATGCGCGCAAAACGTTTGCCTGCTGGGTCACCAGGCGTTGTTGCGCCGCGTAAAACTGGATGTCTGTCTGCAAGTACTCTGTTTTATCAATCAGGCCCCGGTGCCATTGACTTTCAAGCTGCTGCTTGCGCTGGGATTGCTGTGCATATTCCTGTGTCATTGTAATCAGCAGGTTGGCGGCATCGCGGTATTTTAGATAGCTCTGCTCGGATAATTGAATAATATGATGTTGCAAGGCATAAAAGCGAGTCGCTTCATTTTGGCGCACTTGCTCGGCATGTGCCCACAGGTCTGAGGATTTATTCAACAGATTCAGCATGCCACCTATGCCCAGGGCCCATATTCTGTCGCCATATTCATAGAGAATGCCCGGGCTGAGCGAGATATCGGGATAACGTTTAGCCATCTCCAGCCTTAGCTGCGACTCTGCCTTGGCATATTGCGCCAGGCCGCGCTGGATATCCATGCGGTTGGTCAGCGCATAATGCTGTATGGTGCTGGCGTCCCGGTAAGCTTGCGGCTGGTCGAACCTGGCTTTGAGTATCTGCGATATATTGACAGGCGCAATGTTGAGGGCGACATTACTCTGGTCAGTCAGCCCGGCATCGTGCATGATTTTTTGTTCTGTCTGCCTGATTTGCAGCGTCAATTGCTGTAACTGCCAGGCAGATTGATCATGCTGCAAGCGTATCGGCAACACATCAGATTTGCCGGCGACACCGATATCCAGCCTTTTTTGATAGGCACTTAGCAGGCTGGCCTGGGATTTCTGCAGTTTTGACAGGCTGCCATGCAGTGCCTGCTGTTCCGCCAGCAGGATAAGGTCCAGGCTCAGTTGCTGCCTGAGCATCCAGGCGGTTTCCGAGACCAGTATTTTGGCAATGTCTGCCTGGTATTGTGCAATATCGATATTGATCTGGCGCTTATTGGCGGTGATCACAGGAATATCCACCTGCAAACCATAAGCCCATGGACTGATGTCACCATTCGCCTGGTTGCTGTGCGAGAGTTGCCCGTTGAGGCCGACCAGCGGGCGCAGGCCTGCACTGGTAATACCTGCCAGCGCTACCGCGTAATCTGATTTGGCGACTTTGAGGGTAGGGTGAAAGTACAGGGCGGAGAGGGTCAGTCTATCGATATCCCATACAGTGATCGGCCAGGCAGTTTGAGGATATTGATTGTTTACAAACTGCCTGAAGCCTTCTTGCGTTGGAGTGGCCTGCTGTATGCTCTCGATATTTTGCTGCTGTTGAATCGGTTTTGCCTGGTAGGCAATGCCACAGGCAGCGAGTAGTAGCGGGCAAATGCAGGCAAGGTAGCGCATAGGGTCAACAGTACTGAAAGACGATGCGCTGTACTTTGATAAGCTGTACTTTGATAAAGTGAATCAACGCCAGGTATTATTCAACAATAGTCGCGTTGACTGCATCCAACGCATCTTGCAACAGGTCTTCTGGTAACTGGTTAATACTAGTCGCCAGTAAATCGGCAGCTTCTACGGTACGAATCGGAAGGTCTGCCGAATTCAACTCCGCGATGAGTCCTGCTGCCACACCCGCAATTTTAAGCAGTACTTCGCGTTCTCTCATTAAAAGCTCAAGTTCTGCTCTGAGCATGTTTTCTTCGGCTGAATGCATATCTGTCCTGACACTAACTATTTACGATAATCAATTCCGCATCTTGCAGTTGAATGCCCGGCTTGTCAATGTGATGTCAGGCAGATTGTGAGCGCAGCCTGATTGCGCTATAATGGCGAAGTTGGTGATGCGCGAACAATGCTTCACTGAAAATGCGAAAGTGGCGGAATTGGTAGACGCACTGGATTTAGGTTCCAGCGCCGCGAGGCGTGAGAGTTCGAGTCTCTCCTTTCGCACCATACATTTAAAGCCATACAAAAGTGTATGGTGCGAATTTTAAAATTTAAAGTTTTAAAATTAAAAATTTAAACTGTATTACGATCAATGAGGCTTCCTTTACAGGAGGCCTTTGTTGTTTGGGCAAGCCCTTATCAGGTTAACTGACTTAACAGGATGGAATAAATCATGAAAATCGTACAAACCCCTCAGGCACCAGCTGCGATCGGTCCCTATGCGCAAGGCGTGATCGTCGGTAATATACTGTACACCTCAGGCCAGATTGCACTACGCCCTGATGGCAGCCTGAATGATGGCGATGTCGTTGCGCAAACCCAGCAGGTGCTGGCAAATCTGCAAGCGATTATCGAATCGGCCGGCGGCAATTTGCATCAAGTGGTTAAAACCACCGTGTTTTTGAAAAACCTGGATGATTTTGTGGCAATGAACCAAGTGTATGGTGAGGTTTTTGGTACACACACACCAGCGCGGTCCACGGTGCAAGTCGCTAAATTGCCGCGTGACGTCCTGGTTGAAATTGAAGCGATTGTCGCACTCGGCGAACTTTAAAGGTTTTAAACCCGGGTCAACCAGTGCAAGTGGATTGTGATGTCCACGTTAGGCCGGCAATATCCAGTCTACGAAGTGCTTGCGGATTGAGTACTGTTTTGAAGTTTATTTCAATTGCGACTTGTGTTATATTTTTATGCTCTTTTTTCATGATTTGATCACTTTGTAAACCTTATAAAGTATGGTCAGGTTATGCTAAACATTTCATTGAGGCGTGCAATGGCGCGCCCATTCACATAACCCATCGTTATCAAACGATTTTTACAGGAAGTGCAGCATGGCAGCAGTATCTGTTGAAACAGTCAGCAACTTGGAACGTCGCATGACTATTAAAGTCCCTTTAGCTCCGCTGGAAGGGCAAATCAGACAACGTTTGCAAGAAATTTCGCGCACCGCCAAATTTTCAGGTTTCCGTCCAGGCAAAGCGCCTGTGGGCCTGGTAAACCAGCACTATGGTAATCAGGTACGTGACGAAATCTATTCCAAAGCGGTTGAAACCAGCTTTGGTGACGCTGTTGATCAAAACAAACTGCGTGTTGCAGGCTTCCCTAATATTGAGCATCTTCCATTCAAAGAAGCGGCTGAAGAGCTGGAATATGTCGCCACTTTCGAGATTTTCCCTGAAGTGGCTATCGGCGATTTGAGCAAAGTGAAAATTGAACGTCCGGCACTGGAAGTGACTGACGCCGATGTTGAAAAAACATTGGATGTGCTGGTAAAACAGCGGGTGAGCTATGAGCCGGTCAAGCGCGCATCGAAAAAAGCGGACCGTATCAACATCACACTGACTGCTTCTATCGATGGTCAACAGGTTGAAAGCACGGGCGACCGTGGCATCGACCTAGTGATTGGCGAGCCAGGCCGTGTGGCTGAATTTGATGATGCATTGATAGGTGGTAAAACCGGGACTGAAAAGTCTTTTGATATCACCTACCCTGCAGATCATAACCCTGCGCAATTGGCTGGTAAAACCGTGACTTATGCCGTGAAATTCATTTCTGTTTCGCAACCGGTATATCCGGCGGTAGACGCGGAGTTCGCCAAGAACCTGGGTGTTGAAGATGGCAATCTGGACACCATGAAGTCTGAAATCAAGCAAAGCCTGGAACAGGAAGTAGCCAAACGTATTACGGCGCGCCTGAAAGAGGGCGTGTTTGAGGCTCTGGTGAACGAAAGCACCTTTGAACTGCCAAAAGCGATAGTAGCGGCTGAAACCAATCGCCTGATGCAAGTGGCAGCGCAAAATTTGCGTGAGCGCGGTGTAGATCCGCAAACCGTGCCTATGGATCCTTCAGTGTTTGAAGCACAGGCGCAGCGTAATGCGAAATTACGCCTGATCCTGACTGAAGTTGTCAACAGCAATGATTTGCAGGCCAATGCAGACCAGGTACGTGCCATGGTAGATACCTTTGCGCTGAGCTTTGAGAAACCGGCAGAGCTTGTCAGTTGGTACTACGCCGATGTGAAACGCCTGGATGAACCGGCCGCATTGGCAACAGAAGAGAATGTGGTGGCCTGGGTACTTGAAAAAGCCAAAGTCACTAACAAGAAAATTAAATTTGATGAATTGATGATGGGTGCTTAAACCATGAATTATATGAACGCGAGCGAAGGCATGATGCAAGAAAGAATGGAGCCGCAAGGCCTGGGGTATATCCCTATGGTCATTGAGCAAAGTGGTAGAGGTGAGCGTTCATATGACATCTACTCACGCCTGCTTAAAGAGCGAGTGATTTTCCTGATCGGCCCGGTCAATGATATGACAGCCAACCTGGTAGTCGCACAGCTGCTATTTCTTGAAGCTGAAAATCCTGACAAGGATATTTCTTTGTATATCAACTCACCAGGCGGCTCGGTGACTGCAGGGATGTCTATTTATGACACAATGCAGTTTATCAAGCCGGATGTGAGCACATTGTGTATCGGCCAAGCTGCCAGTATGGGGGCATTCCTGCTCACGGCCGGTGCGAAAGGCAAGCGTTTCTGCCTGCCTAACTCACGCGTGATGATTCACCAGCCATTGGGTGGTTTCCAGGGCCAGGCGTCTGATATCGCGATTCATGCCAAGGAAATTCTGTATTTGAAAGACAAGTTAAACGGCATCATGTCGCACCACACCGGTCAACCGATAGATAAGATTGCTAACGATACAGACCGTGATAACTTTATGAGTGCTGATGCCGCCAAGGAATACGGTTTGGTAGATCAGGTAATTGCCGCACGCGCTGTTTAACTCAGTGAAAAGCGACCAGTAAGGGAATAAATATGGCCAATAAGTCAGATAGCGAAAAGCTTTTGTATTGCTCGTTTTGTGGCAAGAGTCAGCATG
>DATHWT010000088.1:0-4652 GCA_035460345.1 Methylophilus sp.
GAAGCAATATTGAATGGCACACCGAGGAAAATATCTGCGCTGCGCTGATATAGCTGGCAACTCAATTTGCCATCAGCCACATAAAACTGGAAAAAGGCATGACAAGGCGGCAATTTCATCTGGTCCACATCGGCCACGTTCCAGGCAGACACAATCAAACGACGCGAATCAGGTGTTTTCTTGATCTGATTAACGACTTGAGTAATCTGGTCTATGTGAGAACCGTCAGGTTTAGGCCAGTTACGCCATTGATAGCCATACACCGGGCCAAGGTTACCTTCAGCATCTGCCCACTCATCCCAAATTTTCACGCCGTTTTCTTTCAGGTAGGCAATATTTGTGCTGCCTTTTAAAAACCAGAGCAACTCATGAATAATGGATTTTAAATGGACTTTTTTGGTCGTCAATAAAGGGAAGCCCTGAGCCAGATTAAAACGCATCTGGTAGCCAAACACAGAAATCGTGCCGGTGCCGGTGCGGTCGGTTTTCTGGTGCCCGTGTGCAAGCACATGGTTAAGCAGGTCATGATACTGTTGCATATACGGGCTCCTGATTAAGTATTAGCGACTATAAAGCCTTTGATGGCATCGACGCTGGCATCCATGACGGTGGATTTCTGCGGCAAGTCTTCCAGACCATGCAGGCTATGCGGGCGTTCGGGCTTTTCACCCAGCGCTTCTACAATCGCATCTTCAAACTTGGCAGGCAAAGCTGTTTCCAGCACCAGCATGGGCACTTGGGGATTGCGTTTTTCCAGCGCGACTTTCAGGCCGTCGGCAGTATGCGTATCAATAGTGACGCCATACTTTTCTTTGGTCGCGCGTATGGTTTGCAGGCGGTCAGCATGGTTGCTGCTACCTGAAATAAACCCAAAATCAGCTACCTGGTCAAAGTAGCCGTCCGCATTCAAGTCAAACTTACCGCCATGATCCACCGCCGTCCATAACTCACGCACCCTTGAGCTATCCTGGCCTACCAGGTCATAAACAAAACGCTCGAAATTGGAAGCTTTGCTGATATCCATGGATGGGCTTGATGTATGGTAGGTATTCGCCGCGCCACGCGGGGCATAAACGCCGGATTTGAAGAATTCATCCAGCACGTCATTTTCATTGGTGGCCACAACCAATTGATCTACCGGCAATCCCATCATGCGCGCGATATGGCCGGCACAGACGTTACCAAAGTTGCCGCTAGGCACGGTAAAGCTGACTTTCTGGCTGTTGTCCGTGGTGACAGCCAGGTAACCTTTGAAGTAATAGACGATTTGCGCAGCAATGCGTCCCCAGTTGATGGAGTTCACGGCACCGATTTTATATTGCGCCTTGAAAGTGTGGTCGTTGGATACGGCTTTGACGATATCCTGCGCATCGTCAAATACGCCTTTCACGGCAATATTAAAGATGTTGTCGTCTTGCAGGCTGAACATTTGCGCGGTCTGGAAACGGCTCATCTTCTGGTATGGCGACAGCATAAACACGCGCACGCCTTTTTTACCACGCATGGCATATTCCGCGGCAGAGCCGGTATCGCCGGAGGTTGCACCCAGAATATTGGTGGTCTGGCCGGTTTTGGTCAGTACATATTCAAACAAGTTGCCAAGCAACTGCATGGCCATGTCTTTAAAGGCCAGGGTCGGCCCATTCGACAGGCTTAGCAGGTACAGATTATCTTCCAGCTTGAGCGTAGGGGTGATGTCTTCGGCAGACTGGCCTGCGCGGGCATACTCATACACTTCTGCCCGGTAAGTCTTGTCGATAATGGCTTTGAGGTCAGTGTGCGGAATATCGCTGTTATCTACCAGGCGCGACAAAATGGCAAATGCCAGCTCACGGTAACTCATGCCGCGCATAGCGGTCAGGTCAGCATCGCTGAATTGCGGGTATTGCTCAGGCAGATACAAGCCGCCATCCGGCGCCAGGCCTCCCAATAAAATCTCACTAAAAGTCAAAGCGGGCGATTGTCCGCGGGTACTGATATATTTCATTCCATTTAACCTGATGTATTAGCGCTGATTCAGGGATTCGCCCCGAACCAGCATGGCAATCGTTAGCGGGACAATGTTTCCAGACGGATTTTGGTCACTGCACCGTCAATGGCTGGCAAACCTTCGATCTTGGCAATTGCAGCATCCATGATTTTCTCCTGCGTAGTGTGCGTCAGGATGATGATATCGGCCTCAGCCTCACCTTCTTGCGGCTCTTTTTGCAGCATGGCATCAATGGATATCTTCAAATCCGCAAGGATTTTAGTGACATCCGCCATCACTCCCGGCTTGTCAGACGCACGCAAGCGCAGGTAGTAACCAGAATGGACCTCAGCAATCGACAGTACCGGCAAAGCCTGTTGCTGATCCAGTTGATAACCGAGGAAAGCCACGCGTTGTTCAGCGCTAGTGCCTTGCAGCCGGGCAATATCCACCAAGTCAGCGACGACTGCACTGGCCGTAGGCTCAGCACCTGCTCCTGCACCGTAGTACAGGGTTGGACCAACAGCATCGCCCTTGACCACCACAGCGTTCATTGCGCCATCGACGTTGGCAATCAGGCGCTTTTCAGGAATCAGGGTTGGATGCACACGCAACTCGACCCCTGCTTCGGTTTTTTTGCTGATGCCAAGTAACTTTATTCTATAGCCTAATTCTTGCGCGTATTGGATATCCTGGCTGGTCAGCTTGGTAATGCCTTCGGTGTAGGCCTGTTCAAACTGCATAGGCGTACCGAAAGCGATGCTGGCCATGATGGTCAGCTTATGCGCGGCATCAATGCCTTCCACATCAAAGGTCGGGTCCGCTTCCGCATAACCTAAACGTTGCGCTTCTTTCAGCACATCAGCAAAGGCCAGGCCTTTGTCGCGCATTTCTGTCAGGATAAAGTTGGTGGTGCCATTGATAATGCCGGCAATCCATTCAATCTTGTTGGCACTCAAACCTTCACGCAGTGCCTTGATGATAGGAATACCACCAGCTACGGCCGCTTCAAATGCAACAATCACGCCCTTTTCAGCCGCGGCTTTGAAAATCTCGTTACCGTGCACTGCAAGTAAGGCCTTGTTGGCAGTGACCACATGTTTGCCATTGGCAATCGCTTTTAACACCAGCTCTTTGGCGATGGTATAACCACCAATGAGCTCGACCACGACATCCACTTCAGGGTTATTCACCACCGCAAAAGCATCATCAGTCACAGCCACCTGGCCGCCAGTGATTTGCCTGGCTAGTTCCAGATTACGGTCTGCCACCTGCACAATACGGATATTGCCGCCAATACGGCGTGCAATCTCTGACTGGTTGCGCGTGATCACAGTGTATGTGCCGCCGCCTACAGTGCCAATGCCTAACAAACCTACTTTTAATTCTTTCATATTCACATTCTATAACTTAAGTCACACTCTAAATGAATCATCAGCACATGCAGGCACGTGCTACTTGCTATGTTTCTTGCGGTAGCCATCCAGGTAGCGGCCTATGCGGGTCATCGCTTCTGTCAGGTCATCGACATTGGGTAAGAACACCACCCTGAAATGGTCAGGCGACGGCCAGTTAAAGCCGGTGCCTTGTACCAGCAATACTTTTTCTTCCAGCAGTAAGTCGAGGATAAATTGCTGGTCATCCTGAATCGGATAGATTTTAGGATCCAGCCTGGGGAACAGGTACATGGCCGCCTGCGGCTTGACACAGCTTACACCAGGCAAGGCAGTCAACATGTCATAAGCCAGGTCACGCTGCTTGCATAAACGTCCGCTGGGTGCCACCAGGTCATTGATACTCTGGTAGCCGCCCAATGCGGTCTGAATCGCCAACTGCCCGGGCACATTGGCGCATAGCCGCATCGAGGCCAGCATATTCAGGCCTTCGATATAGTCTTTGGCAGGTTTTTTGTCACCTGAGATAATCATCCAGCCCGAACGATAGCCACAGGCGCGATAGTTTTTGGATAACCCGTTAAACGTCACGAACAATACATCATCCGCCAGCGAAGCGATCGAAGTATGCGTGTTGCCGTCGTACAAGACCTTGTCGTAAATCTCATCGGCGAAAATAACCAGGCCATGGTGACGCGCAATCTCGATAATGCCTTCCAGAATTTCTTGAGGATACAGGGCACCAGTTGGGTTGTTCGGGTTAATAATGACAATACCCTTGGTATTGGCAGTGATCTTGTTTTCGATATCCTTCAAGTCTGGCAACCAGCCAGATTTCTCATCACAGATATAATGACGCGCGCTGCCGCCAGCCAGATTCACCGCTGCCGTCCACAAAGGATAATCCGGCATCGGGATCAATACCTGGTCACCATTATTCAGCAAACCCTGCATCGCCATTACGATCAACTCAGACACCCCATTGCCGATGATGATGTCGTCTATGGTCACCCCTTCAATATTCTTTTGCTGGGTGTAATGCATGATGGCTTTACGCGCTGCAAACAGGCCTTTGGAGTCGGTGTAGCCGGAGGCCTGATCCATATTATGGATCACGTCCTGCACAATCTCTTCTGGCGCGTTAAAGCCGAACGGCATCGGGTTGCCGATATTCAACTTGATAATGCGTTGCCCGTCCTCCTCCATCTGGCGCGCCCGTTGTAAAACAGGGCCGCGGATGTCATAGCAGACGTTGCTGAGTTTATTGGATTTATTGACTGGCTGCATAC
>DATHWT010000089.1:0-5406 GCA_035460345.1 Methylophilus sp.
TGCAATTGCCAGCCGTCGATACGCCATCCCCCGAGCAGCAACTGATTGTTTTACAAACCTTGATCCAGTTCGACAAGGTGCTGGATCAATTGCCTGCAAATGTACGCGAGACTTTTATCTTGTCGCGTTTCGAGCACCTTACCTATAGTGAAATTGCTGAAAGACTGGGTCTTTCTGTTGCCGCTGTCCGTAAATATATGCTGAAAGCCACACAAGCCTGTATGGAGTTGCTATGAGCCGACTGCGTGCCATGAATCCCTCAACTGACTATGCACATGCCCAGCAACAGGCATTGGAGTGGCAGGTCGTATTATGGTCTGGCGAAGTGACTGCCGCAGAGCAGCAATCTTTTGAGGAGTGGCTGACTTCGAGTGACGTAAATCAACAGGCCTGGCGAGAAATCGGCATGATGCAGAAAAAGCTGCAATTAGTGCCTGACCGCGCGGTTGCGTTGCTGAAAGACAAAACGCATTCGGCCAAAAGGCGTCGATTGTTGCAGATGCTGGGGCTGGCTGCTGTCACCGCTGGCGCGGTGCCCATTGTGCGTAATAGTGAAAGCTGGCAAACGCTGGCTGCTGATTACCGTACCCATACCGGTCAGCAAGAAAAGGTTGTATTGGCCGATGGTAGCCAATTGGTGATGAATACTGCAACGTCAGTGGATATCGCTTACAGTGACCATGAGCGTAGGCTCATCTTGCACGAGGGTGAGATTTATATCAGCACCGCGCCAGATGCGAGTCACGCGAGGCCGCTCTTGGTACAAACGCGACATGGCATAGCCCAGGCACTGGGCACACAATTCAATGTCCGACTTAAACCGCATGAAACCAGGGTGGCCGTGCATCAGGGGCAAGTAAAGCTGAGACCGGAAAACGGGATGTATAGCCTGGTGATTGCCAGTGGCAATCAAGCCGGATTCTCCAATGACGCTGTAACTGCTTTAACACCCAACACTAATGAAAGTGCATGGCTGGAGGGGCGGCTGGTCGCAGAGCAAATGCGCCTGGGTGCTTTTCTGGATGAACTCAGCCGTTATCGTTCCGGTGTGATTCGCTATGATCAGGCTGTGGCCAATATGGTGGTTTCCGGTGTATTCCCTTTGCTGGATACAGACAGGGTTTTGCAATCACTGTTAGAGGCTTTGCCATTGCGCATAGATTATTTTTCCAGGTATTGGGTGACTGTACATGCCACTTAAATCTATCTTGATGCAAAAAAACTTGCTTCAGGTGTAGCACTTTTATTTTCTCGTTCGGGATAGGAGAGAAGACTACTTTTTCAACGAGGAAATTTCCATGTACCACTCAGTTCAACATCAGGCAAAATTGCCTATGTTACGTATCCGCCAACTTGCCGGATTATTCCTGCTCTCAGGCCTTGCTTCAATGGCTTTTATGCCAAGCGCGTATGCCGAAGCAGCGCAGCATGCACACACATCCATTCAAACATTCGATATTGCTTCCGGATCCCTGGATCAGGTTCTGAACACCTATGCCAAACAAACTGGCATATTGCTGGTGATTGATGCCAAGTTAACCCAAGGCAAGCAAAGCCGCGGATTGCATGGGCAATATGAAGTGCTGCCAGGCTTGAATGCTATTCTGGGCGCTAGTGGACTGCAAGCAGTCACACAAGAGAATGGCAGCTATAAATTACAGAAAGCTGCAGCAGTACCTGCAACTTCCGGTAGCGTTGATACCTTGCCTGAAGTAGTAGTGGCCGATGCAAAAATGAAAGAAGAAAACAAGGTCTATGCCGGATCCCAGGTCGCACGTCAGGGCAAGGCCGGCATTCTGGGGGAGCGGGATTTCCTGGATGTCCCGTTCAATGTCACCAACTATACCGCAGATATTATTGCTGACCAGCAAGCGCGTAGTGTCGGTGATGTATTGCAGAATGATCCTTCAGTCAGGCAGACCAGTGCACGCACCAATATCAATGAAGATTTCTCTATCCGTGGTTTTACTGTAGCCAGCCAGGATATCGCCTTGAATGGCATGTATGGATTGATGCCTTATTTCCGGGTGCCGGTTGAAATGGCAGAGCGTATCGAAGTGCTTAAAGGACCCAGTTCCCTGCTGAATGGCATGCCGCCTAGCGGCAATGTCGGCGGTAGTATTAATATCGTTCCCAAACGTGCGGCTGACCAGGCATTGAGCCGTTTTGGCGTGACCTATATGGGCGAATCTGTCTTCGGTACTACTGCGGACCTGGGTCGCCGCTTTGGTGAAAACAACGAATTTGGTGTGCGGTTGAATGGCATGTATCGCAAGGGTAACACCAACATTGACCACCAGAAACTCGAAGAATTCATGGGCAGCCTGGCGCTGGATTATCGAGGTGAGAAGCTGCGGGTCACCGCAGATTTTATTAATCAGCAGGAAACCATCAATAAAGTTGTCCGTCAATTCACAACAGGTGCCGGTCTTACCAGCATGCCAGGGGCGCCTGACAATAAGCTCAATTACCCTGGTTACGGACGTTCGCAAATGAAAGACCGCTCCATGGTACTGCGTGGGGAATATGATATTAATGATGCCATCATGGTGTACGCAGGGATCGGTAGTCGTAACAGCCAGATGGATGCTGTGGCAGGCAACCCGGTACTGAACAGTGCGAACGGCGACTTTAACTCCATGGCCATGTGGCAACTGTTTGAAGTGAAGTCAGAGTCATTTGAAGCTGGCAGCCGTTTCAAATTTGATACCGGCCCGGTCGGGCACCAGGTGAGTGCAGGTGTCACTAAAGTCAGTCAGAACACAAATATTCACTTCGTGCCTGTTTCCGGCAATATCAATAACAACATTTATGCACCGGTGTATATCAGCACGCCAAGTACCTCCGGTTTGGATGATAATAAGGTCAGGTTCGGCGCGACGACGCTGACCAGTTATGCACTCGCAGATACCTTATCTTTCCTCGATGAAACAGTACAGGTAACCTTGGGTGTACGGCATCAGAATGTAGAGCAACAGGCTTACAATCTTCCACTCGGCAATAAAGCAGATTTCAAATATGACGAAGGGGCGGTCACGCCGGTAGGGGGTGTCGTATTCAAACCATGGGAGCGTGTGTCTCTGTATGCCAATTACATTGAAGGTTTGAGCCAGGGGCAGGTTGCTCCTCCAGGTACTACCAACGCGCCCCAGACATTCTCTCCATATAAGACCAAACAAAAAGAAGCCGGCGTCAAAATGGACTGGGGCAAGATTGCAACTACGATTAGTGTGTTTGAAATTGAACGTCCTAGCGCGGTCACTGTAAATAATACTTTCAGTGTGAGCGGTGAGCAGAGAAATCGTGGTGTTGAATTCAATGTTTTTGGGGAAGTTGCAGATGGTGTGCGCTTGCTAGGTGGCGGTGCCTATACGCAAGGTGAGCTGGTTAAAAACCAGGATAGTGCTTTGAATGGCAACACAGCCGTTGGCGTGCCTGACTGGCAAGTGAGCCTGGGTGGAGAATGGGACCCGGTGGCTGTCAGTGGCTTGACATTGACTTCCAGGGTCATCTACACCAGCAAGCAATATGTAGATCAGGCAAACAACCTGTCTATCCCAAGTATCACACGGTTTGATATCGGTGCTCGCTATAGAGCCAAGTTGAATGACACCCCTGTAACATTACGCGCCAATATCGAAAACCTGTTTAACCGGGATTACTGGAATACTTCTAATGAAGGTTATATTTACCTTGGCATGCCGCGTACCTTGCTGTTGTCAGCAACAGCAGATTTTTAATGGCATGGTGTCAGGCGTAAATAAAGAAGTTATCTTATGAGTATCCGTAAGTGGTATCTGATTCACAAATGGACCAGCCTGATCTGCACAGCATTTTTACTGATGCTGTGCATCACTGGGTTGCCCTTGATCTTCCATGAAGAAATCGAGCACCTGGTTGGCGTGGTGGAAGCACCACAGATGCCGGAAAACACGCCCAATATCAGCCTGGATAAAGTGGCCGAGACTGCCAGGAAACAGCGGCCTGAAGATGTCATTCGATTTATGTTCTGGGAGCAGGATGAACATCCGAATGTCACCCTGGTTTCCATGGCAAAAACCATGGATGCTTCTCCTGATGATTCCAATATCGTGCTAATAGATACCCGTACCGCCAAAGTGCTCGATGCACCGCCACCGGATCGTGGTTTTATGTATGTGATGCTGAAGTTGCATGTGGATATGTTTGCCGGCATGCCAGGTATGCTGTTTTTGGGTTTTATGGGCTTGTTGTTCGTAGCCGCGATTGTTTCGGGGATTGTGCTCTATCACCCGTTTATGCGGCGACTGGACTTCGGCACCATACGTCGGGAAAAACAGGCCAGGCTTAAATGGCTGGATATCCATAATCTGCTGGGTGTCGCCACATTGGTATGGGCGCTGGTGGTGGGTATTACCGGAACCATCAATACCTTGAGCCAGATAGTCATCTTTGTCTGGCAAAGTGACCAGATGGCAGAAATGATCGCCCCCTACAAAGGCCTGCCGCCACCTACTCAATTGGGTTCCCTGCAAGACTCGATTGAGACGGCTAAACAGGCGGTTCCTGATATGCATGTGAGTTTTGTGGCATTTCCAGGCAGCATGTTTTCCAGCCCGCATCATTACACGGTGTTCATGAAAGGCAACACACCAGTCACTTCCCGGTTGTTGCGCCCGGCATTGATCGACGCGCAAACGGCAAAGTTAACCGATACCAGGGAAATGCCATGGTACGTAAAAACCTTGTTGCTATCCCAGCCACTACATTTTGGTGACTATGGCGGCTTGCCATTGAAGATACTCTGGACGTTATTAGATCTGGTGACTATTGTGGTATTGGTCAGTGGTTTATACCTCTGGATAAAGCGGCGCCAGCATACTGAACACCGTATCAGCGAACTGGAGAAGAAGCATGCTCAACGTTACGGAGAGGCGGCTTGATGAATAAACGCTTTATCAACATATGGGGTTGGCCACTCTTGCTGGCCGCATTAACGGCGTTTGGTCTGTTATCGGCGCTCCTCGGCACCGGTATCTGGCATTGGCTATCATGGGCTGCCATCGCATTCCCACTCATCATGGTTACATATCACTGGCTAGTTGCTAAAAAGAAATAAGGTACTCAACAAAGCAAAAAGACGCGATACAAAAGCGTCTTTTTTGTTACTGCAGCCGCTTTTTTGCAACTGAAATGGCTGTTGTCTATTGGACTGATTTCACCACTCCTTAATACTTTATCTAACCCCATATGATGGTGACCATTACATTTACAGGTACTATCTATCCTCAGCAAATCTAGAGACCTTATCCCCTAATGCAAAGTGAAGTTAAAGAGCCTATCAGGTATGCCGTGGTTGCGGCAGTTCAGCTACCGAATGTGAGTGATATTGAGTTTGAAGCCTCTTTGAACGAACTGAGTGAACTG
>DATHWT010000090.1:0-4443 GCA_035460345.1 Methylophilus sp.
GAAAATAATACAGACGCAGACCCAGCACAACAGCAGCGTCAGCAAGGTACCATGCAATTGCTTGCTAAACCATGAAACAGTAAGCACCAGCAGGCACCAGCCCGCAATATACATGGCCTGCGCCAATAGCATCAGTGATAACCGTAACAGGGCCTGGTCACTGCCCCAGCTCCAGACCAGTATGAGCGAAGCCTGCAGGCTAAGCAGAATAAATAATGGCAGGAACAGTGCCAGCCACTTTCCCGTTGCAATCGCCCAGACAGACGTCCCATTGCCGCGCATAAAAGCCAAAATGCCGGTGATTTTTTCTGCGGTGATGGTGGCGTAAGCAATCATGATCAAAAACAGTGGCATCCACCATTGCACAATCATGGCCGGGGTAATCAGCGGGAATCGGCCCAGGCTGGTGGCCTCGGTGGCCGGGTTGAAGTTGGCACTGTTCAACCGGTGCGCTTCCAGGTAAACCAGGTGCCCCGATTGGTCGAGGATGCCAGGTTCAATGACACTGAGCGGATGCAACGGTTTAGGCACAAAATCACCGAAATGGGATACCCGGTGCGGGTGACGGTCAGGTTGCGATTGCCAGTCTTGCTGACTGCGTTGCGTGACTTCAGCCACTGTATGGGCATGGTCTTGCCAGTGGTGATGAGCGGCGAGGGCGGCGATCGTCCACAGCACGACCAATACCAGCATCAACAGGGCAGGGATACGCGCATGCCATAACCGGCGCCATTCGTTAATGGCGATTTTCCAGACAAGTGAAGTCATGCCTGCCCCTGGTACAGTCGCTTGAGGCTGTCCAGCGTCAATGACGATTGGTCAATCGCCACTGGCTGTAATTGACCGTTTGCCAATATCAGCAGTCGATCTGAAAACGCCATGGCGGATAATACATCGTGCGTCACCACCAGTATGCCCATGCCGCGTGCTTTGCACTGCACAATCAACTGGTTCAATTCTTCTGTCGCCTGCGGATCCAGCCCGGAGTTTGGCTCATCCAGGAGTAAAAGTCTGGCCTGTTTTGCCAGTGCAAAAGCCAGCATCACTTTTTGTTTCATGCCTTTTGAATACTCACTGCAAGGCCGTTGCCATGCGTGCTCAGGTAAACCAGCCATGGTTAAACAGGTCGCGATATCTGCTGTCTGGCTGATTACTCCCAGGCTCAGGAAATAACGGATATTCTCAATCGCAGACAGGTGGCCGTAGACCGCCGGTTGCTCAGGCACATAAGCCAGTTGCGACAGCGCCTGGTGGCGTGACTGCTCAAGGTCAACGCCTGCAATTTGAATAGTGCCGGTTTGATGCGCTGCGTTATGCAGGCCGAGGATGCTTTTAAGCAGAGTGGATTTTCCGGCACCGTTGCTGCCGAGTACAGAGACGACTTCTCCCGCCGGCAAACTGAAATCAAGCCGCTTAAGGATTTCTCGCCCGGCAAAACGCAGGCTGAGTTGTTGGATCGATAATAATGCAGTCATTTGAAATCCACTGTTGCGGTGAGCATGAAGTTACGGCCAGCGCCGGGTGCGAAGTTCACGCCTGCGGGGTTGCCATTGGAGTTGAAGTCGTAAACATACTCATAATATTTGTCGAAGATATTATTGGCCAGCAAGCTGATGCGCCCCCAGTTGGTTTTGTAATCAATATTGGCATTGGTCAGGGTATAAGCGCCATATTTGCCGCCATTATTGCTTTCATTGATGTAATAGGCGCCTTGCCGGTCCACATGGATGCGTGCAATCCAGTCGCTGGTGGGAGTGAATTGGAAGCCTAAGGATGCGGTGTGGTCTGGAATACTGCGTATGTTTTTACCCTGGAAATTGGGATTCAATGCATCAGGTTCATCAATTTTTGCGTAGACCTTGGAGACATTCCCCCAAAAGCTAAAGTAGTCATTCAGCTTGAAATCAACACTGGCATCGACGCCTTGCCTGCGCGTAGCCCCCAGGAGCCGGCGCGTACCGTCAATATTAATAAATTCGTTTTCAGCTTTCTGTTGCCAGTATGAAACACGCGTATTCAAGTCGCTATTCCATGTGCTTTTAATCCCCAATTCCCAGCCGTTATTGATGGCTACATCCACCGGGACAGTACCGCCACGCGTATTCAAATCCGTGCCGGTAGGTGTCTGGAAGCTTCTTCCTGCATTGGCAAATAGCATTTGTTGCTCGTTCAAGTTAGCGAATAAATTGAATTTGGGTTGTACTATGGTCTGGTCATCGAGCAAGGTCGTGACTAAAGTAGTCCCATTATTCACGAAGCGATTTTTTGGCTCACTGGTCAGGCGGTCTATCCTGTAAGCGATATTCCAGCGCACCCAGTCTACAGGTGAGTTTTCTAGTTTTGCATAAACACCCTGTGCGGTGAAGTCGTATCTTGCGTTACGTCTGATGGTTGTTAAGCGCTGACGAAATTCACTCACTTCCTGATGCTCGATATCGTAACCGGTATCAAATGACCACTGCGGATTGATTTTCCAGTTCAGTTTTGCGATAAAACCAGTGGAGGTTTGATCGTCAAACCGGCTTTCCACGCCCGGCGAACCGACAAAACGTACATTGCGTTCCCGATCGAAATTCTGCCAGTAGGTCTTCAGGCTCAGGTCTACATCATTATTAAAGAAATAGTCGTAATGCAGACTTAAATGCTTGAATTCCTTTTCCCCGCTGTCATTCAGCGCGTTAGGGGCGACACCGGTACGATTTGAACGGGCTTGTTCTTTAGGCATATAGCCAGGCGCTTCCGGTGAATTGTATTTGCCGTATTTGGCACTCAAAGCCAGGGTGGATTGGTCAAAGTCCATTTGCCAGCGGCCCGATAAGGCGATCTTTTCATTTTCGGTATGGGAGCGGAAGCCATTGCCCTTGCGGTAACCAATCGCATAGTTCTGGGTGAAATTATCCTGCTTGTCACCGAAGTAACCCTGCATTTCGCGGGTATTGAAGCTGCCATAGCCAAATTGCAACTGCTTGCCGACATCTTTACGCGTTTCCACCTTGTAATTGCCGGCAGTCGCAAACAGGCCAGTCGTGGCATCGCTGGTGCCTTTAAACACCTGTATGTTCTGGATATTGGTCGGGAACAGGTAATCCAGCTCGCTTAAGCCGGAAAACAGGTTGGAAGGAATACCATCGACCAGCAGTTTGGCATTCGGTGTTTCACCATCACCACTAAAGCCGCGGATAGAGATTTCAGTATTCACAATCCCCTGGCTGTAACGTGACAGCACCACGCCCGGCGTTTTGCTGAACAGCTCCAGGGTGTCGGTCACATGTTCGTATTCCAGCTCATCACGTGTGATGACATCGACTGAGCCGGCCAGGCTCTTATCCGTGTTAGACACTTGTTCTTTTTTGCCCAGCACGATGACGCTATCCAGCTCAACACTGACAATTTCCTTGGCTTTATTTTTTTGTTTGCTGCTTTCGTTTGTTTTTTCTAATGCCATTGTTTCTTCGGCAGAGGCTGGCAGCGTGGGTAACAGTAAGAGTGCCAGCAGGCTGACAATCGTTTTTTGTTGCATCATGTTTTTCTTCCCTGGGTATTTATTATGTGTATCAATCAATTGAGAGCGATGCCAGCGTCAAGCGATAATGTTTCAAGCGCGTCATCATCATTATAAGTGCGTCTATTTGGCTTTCTCACAAAAAAGCTTGTATTCCACTGACAAAAAAACAGCGCGTGTACGCTGTGAAACTTTGATGGGATTTGGTGTCACTTTTGTGAGCATTATTGTGGGATTCTTCATACAGGAAGCTCACCAGATCGCATCCAGTGCCAGCACAACCCGAGTGGCATCGGCTGGCATAGGTGGTGAACGGTGAATAGCACCAGCCTGTTGGTTGCCTTGCCACAAACTGCCTTTGAGCAGTACCAGTGCCTGCTGGGGCGCTTGACGGATGCCTTGAGGATGCAGGATTAGCGATTGGTGAAAAGCTTCTTCTGTCGCGTATGTACTGGCTAGCGCGCTTCTATTGCAAAACGCTTCATCCAGCCATTCGGTGCCTGGCCCCAGATAGGTACACAGCAGACGGATGCCGGTGCGGTCAATGTGAAATTTAGGGCACATGGCGTGGGTCAATACCTCCAGCCTGATGCCTATCTTGGGGCAATCCATCAGGTCGGCATACAGGCTGGCCAGCATACTCATATCATCCAGCAAAGCGTCTTTGCCTGTGCCAGCGGGTAAACGCATGTCACAATCAAGCCGGGCGGGCGTGACTTCGGTTTGCCGCAACGTCAGCCTGTGTCCTGCGCCAAGTCGGCGACTCACTTGCTGTAAATAGCTGGATAGCTGTGGTTGCAGTGGCCTATCAACAACGCTGACCTGTTGAGAGGCGTCAAAAATAGACAGTAATTCAAGAGGATTGAAGTCAGGTTGGCGGTAACCCACGGAAGCCATCTTCAGTGGCAATTGCGCAGACATCAGCATGATTAAAAAGCCTC
>DATHWT010000091.1:0-2561 GCA_035460345.1 Methylophilus sp.
ACACTGGAATCATCACCAATCAACACGCGGGCAATACGCCCGTCCTGAGTCAGTACCAGCAAGCCGGTGGAATCAATATCCAGGCGTCCGGCAGGTGCCAGGCCGTGATAAATCCCTCTGTGGAATGTTTTCTGGGTCGGGTCTTCTGACCACTGATTTTCAGGTTTGACCAATACCACCGCCGGTTCATAGCCATCTTCCGCCTGGCCGCTCACATAGCCAACTGGCTTGTGCAGCAGGATGGTGACATTTTCGGCCTGGTATTCTTTGGCATAGGTGCTGATAATAATCTCGGCATCCGGGTCTATGCGTGTGCCCAAGGCTTCGATGATCTCGCCATTGACCTTGACCCAGCCGTTCACAATCCAGTCATCGGCTTCACGGCGGGAACACAGGCCACGGTCTGCCATCACTTTGGATAAACGAGGTTGGGCATCCGGATCTGTTGGAGGGATAGGACGTCTTGGTACCGAATCATCACGCCGTACAGGGCGATCGGAGCTATATTGTTTACGAGAATCAGGCTGTGAACTATATCTGGAGTCACTTCTTGATTCCCTGCCTGGTGCATTGCGTGAGTCTTTACGCGCATAGGATTTATCGCCAGGCTTGTGCTCATGCCTGCTGCGCTCCTGGCGCACTGGCTTTTCTGCTCTGGCGTTTTGTCTGTCTGCAGGCGGCGCTTTCTCAACTACTTTAGGGGCAGGTTTAGGCGGTGGTTGGGTGCGGTCACGCAGGGTGGGTGAAGCGCGACGTACCGGTTTGCTACGCTTTGGCGCTTCTTCACTATCCGCAGGGGGTTTATTCAGTTTGATTGTACTCAAAATACGGGTCCCGGCTTGGTTGGGAAATAAAGTGCTATTGTAAGTTATCCGGCGACTTTCACCGGACGAAAATTCAAATTGCCAGGCTCTTTACGTGCACTGCGCGGCATAAAATGCAGGATATCTTCCGCGCGCTTCAGATCCGGCTGCTGCTGGATATACTGTTTTTTCCAGGCGCGGTGCGGATTGCTGATAATGCCAGCCAGCCAGGCCGCCTGTATCGGATTCAATTTATCCGGTGTCACATCGAAATAATAGCGGGAGGCAGCATGTGCACCGCAAAGGCTTGGGCCTAAATCCACCGTATTCAAGTAAAGCTCCAGGATATCGGTTTTGGTCAGTGCAGACTCCAGTTGCACGGCATAGAGCAATTCTTCTACTTTGCGCTTCCAGGTGCGCTCGCCGTTGGTGAACATGTATTTCGCCAGTTGCTGGGTGATGGTACTGCCGCCTACCTGTTTATCTGCGCTTTCCTTACCCAGCAGGTGCTGCATTTGCGCCATGACATAACCGGGGTGGTGCTTGAATTCGGCATCCTCGGCAATGATGGCAGCCACAGGCAACCAGCGCCCCAGTTTGTCGTAAGACACCCATTGCATGTTTTCCGGGTGCTTGTGCTCATCCAGTAGCGGGCAATCATACTGTATGGGTAGCGTGGTGGCAGCGCGTATATTCAGGCCGGAGACAGCCATCGCTTTCAATTGCGGTTGTGCGCTCCACTCCTGTTTGGGCCAGCGCAAAGTACCGGAAGCGGATAATGACCCGGAAACAATCGCATCGCGTATTACCGGAGAATGTGGTTGCAACGGTTTAAGCAATGCTTGCAATGGCGTTTGTGGCAGCTCCCAGGCCAACTTTAAACTGCGCATGCTGACTTTACCGTTGAAATTGATGGTGAACAATGGCTGCGCCTCACCTACCGAGAGGTAGCCATATATATGCTGCTGATCCATTTGCAACCAAAGCTCTATCATTGGGATGACAATCGGCTGGTCACTGACAGAATTCGCCTCTATAGAGCAATGCCGACAACGGACCCGCAAACCATCTTCGTCATATAACTGGATATCACCGTGGTGCAAATTAAAGGCTTGCCTATCCAGCAGCCAGCGCCCTGGCGCGGAAGTTGCCAGCATCAGCACCGGCACTACCCGCACTTGCACCCCGCCAGCCACCGGCAACCTGACGCGCCAGGCCTGGGTATCATAGGGTTGCCAGATCCAGGCGGCCAAGGCCAGTACCGTCAGCAGCGTGACGACCAGCAAGGTGAGCAGCAGCCTTTTAAACCATATTAGCGCCATGCGTGTTTGCCCTATACAAGCAGGCGTTCCACCACTTTGCCATTCTGCAAATGGCTTTCGATAATCTCGTCTATATCTTCATTATCGACAAAGGTATACCACACCGCTTGCGGGTAAATGACCATCACCGGTCCCTCGCCACAACGGTCCAGGCAGCCTGCGCGGTTGATACGGACTTTACCGGTACCCGCCAGGCCCTGTTTTTTGACACTTTTTTTCATGTATTCAAACGCCGCTTCAGCGCCGCGATTCATGCAGCAGTCTTCCCCTTTTTCGCGCTGGTTGAGACAAAAAAACACATGATACTGAAAGTGACTCTGGTTCATAACCTTGCTTTCTGATGCCGCTTATTATCAAGAAAAAATACCACAGAAAAGAATTGGACGCCTTATTCTGTAGAAAGTTGATCTTCTTTGCTGAATGTCCAGGTGCGGGT
>DATHWT010000092.1:0-5012 GCA_035460345.1 Methylophilus sp.
GCGGCGAATTGCTGCACACAGCTTTCCAGCCACTGGTAAATCATAGGCGGCAGGGTTTGCACTGCGCTGTAGGCTTCTTTGGCAGCCCATTCGGCAAAGTATTGCGCCAGGTATTGCTTGGCTAAAGGCGTTTGCCAGACCAGCCGTTTATCCGCGGGTAAAATGGCAATGGTGGCTTGGCCAAAGGCATCCAGGGCAGAGGTGGCCTGGTGCATTTTTGTGGCGTTTTGTACATGCGCTTTGACGCGGGCCAGCACTTCCGCAGGCCGTACCGGCTTAGTGACATAGTCAACGCCACCGGCATCAAACGCCATGGTGACATGTTCAATTTCGGTCAGGCCAGTCATGAAGATGACCGGAATATGCTGGGTTTCAGCAGTAGATTTGATGCGCCGACATGTGGCGAACCCATCCAGGCCAGGCATCATCGCATCCATCAGGATCACGTGCGGCTGCATTAAATGCGCTACCTGCAGGGCCATTTCACCGGAGTTGGCAACACAGACCTGATACCCGGACTCATCCAGGGCATCATGCAGATAAGCCAGGTTCTCCGGCACATCATCTACAATCAACACGGTATAGTTTGGGTTGGTCATTTTGCATCCTCAATCAAGCGTTGCAGTGTAGCAAAATCAAAGCGGTCTATGGCCTGTTGCAGCGCGTTAATCAATGTTTGATGATGTGAATATTCCTTTGTAAGGGTCGCCATCACTCCGCGCGCGCCTTTAACATAGCCTATCCTGGCAAACTGCATCAGGTTTTCCAGCAATGCGTCTGGAATCGGGGGGGCATCAGGAACCATAGTGACTGGAGAGTCTGCAAACAGCGGCAGTTTTTCTTTGCTGCTGTCTACATAGCGCCAGTTCAATTCCAGTTGATTACCAACCCAATCCAGCACCTCGTCGAGATTCACTGGCTTGACAAAGAAATCCTTCGCCGGGATTTTGGCCTGGTTATCCAGGTTACGGTCATAGGCATTGGCAGAGACAATCGCGATAGGAATCTGCGATTGGTGTGCCTGGCGAATAATATAGGCGGCTTCCCAACCGTCCATGACCGGCATGGCCAGATCCATCAGTATCAAATCGGCCTTCAGCGCCTGGTACTGGCTGACGCAAGCCTGGCCGTTGGCCGCCTCATGCACGATGAATCCGAGTGGCTGCAAGGTATCGCGCAGTAATTCTCTATCCACCTCTTCATTATCGACAACCAGAATAGTGCGTGGTGGGCCTTCATAACCTGTCCGCTGCCTGACCGCCTGTTTGGACAAATGCGCAGTTTCGCGGATTTGCGGTAAAAACAGGCGGATATCAAAACGTGTGCCATACCCGACCACGCTGTCAAAATGAATTTCCCCGCCCATCAGTTGCGTTAACAGCTTACTGATCGTCAAGCCCAAGCCGGTGCCGCCAATGCCAACCACATTCGCCGCACTGCCGCGCTCAAATGGCTCAAAGATTTTCTCAACTTCATTCGGTGCAATGCCAGGGCCAGTATCCTGGATTTCGATCTGGGCAATTTCGCGTGCATAACTGATGCGGAATGTCACACTGCCTTTGGTGGTAAATTTCACGGCATTGCCCAGAATATTCACCAATATCTGCATCAGGCGCTTGTGGTCTGCACGCACATATTCAGGCAAGGTGCCGCTCTGTTCAAACTTGAAGGTCAGACCTTTGTTTTGCGCCTGGATTTCAAACATACTGACCATATGGCTGATGAATTCGGGGAAATGCAGTGGCTTCACATCAAATGCCATTTTGCCGCTTTCAATGCGCGCGATATCCAGCGTACTCTCAATCAGTGACAGCAAATGCTCGCCACCCCGGCTGATGGTTTTGATTGCCTGCTTGCGATGGTCCGGGATACTGTCATCGTTAGTCAACAATTGTGCATAACCAAGAATACTGTTGAGTGGCGTGCGCAATTCATGGCTGATGCCGGTGATGTACCGGCTCTTGGCCTGGTTCGCCTCTTCTGCCAGTCGGCGCGCCTTTTGCAGTTGGCTATCGGTTTTCTTGTGTGATTCGATCTCTTCCAGTAACAAGCCTGTCTGCCGGTTGGATTCTTCCTGCGCGACGCGGCGGCTGGCGGAGGTCAGCACCAGCCACCAGGCCACAATGCCGCCCAGAAACAGTAATGCGACAAATACCTTGAGGTACCCGGAGCGGAAGCGTGCCATTAACTCAGGATATTGCTGACCAATGGTCAACGAATCATGCAGGTAAATCAGGCTGATGGTCGCACCAAACAACAACATGGCAATCACCATCAACAACAGGAAATGCGCAACGCCACCATTTAGATGTGGCCAAAAGCGCTCTGGCAGGATCTTCCTGTTTACCGCTTCCCACTGCGCACTGAGCCTGGCCTGCGGTTTACAGGCATCATGGCATCTGGCGTCCAGGCAGCAGCACAGTGAACAAATCGCCCCGCCATACGCCGGGCAATGCGCCATATCGCTGACTTCATAATCGCGCTCGCAGATCACGCATTGCTTGGTCGCTGTGGGTTGCAGGTAGACCGGGCGTTGCCTGGCCAGGTAATATTTACCCTTGGTATACCAGGCGATCAGTGGCGATAACAGCATCGCGGTAAATAATGAAATAAAGGTTGAAAAGGATTGTGCGACCACGCCCATCACACCGGTATACGCCGCAATCGAAATCGCCGAGGCAATAAACATGGCACCCACGCCGACCGGGTTGATGTCATATAAATAAGCACGCCGGAATTCAATACCTTTAGGGCTTAAGCCAAGCGGCTTGTTAATGACCAGATCAGCCACCACCGCAGCAATCCAGGCAATTGCGATATTGGCATACAGGCCCAGGATTTCCTCCAGCGCCTGAAATACATTCAGCTCCATCAACACAATGGCAATCATCACATTGAAACCAACCCAGACGATACGGCCAGGATGGCTATGCGTGAGACGGGCGAAGAAATTTGACCAGGCCAGTGAGCCCGCATAGGCATTGGTCATATTGACCTTGATTTGCGAAACACAGACAAATAAGGCCGTAATCGCCAGGGCAATTTCGTGATTGCTGAACACATGCTCAAAACCAACCAGATACATGTGCGTCGGGTTGACCGCAGAACTGATTGGCATATCGCGCGTAAATACCAGGTAGGCCAGCAAAGCACCTGCCAGCATTTTAAGCATGCCGAGAATCACCCAGCCGGGGCCAGCCATTAATACGCCGATATTCCAGCGCCAGTAGTTTTCTTTCGTGCGCGCGGGCATAAAGCGCAAAAAGTCGACTTGTTCGCCAACCTGTGGAATCAGCGCGACGCCAACGGCTGTCGCTGCCCCGAACATCAACCAGTTGAAATGCCCACCATTGGCAGATGTCCCGGCAAAGTGACTTAGCCTGTGCAACACATCTGGATCTGCGCGCAGAATGGCAAAAAAAGGCAGGAACATCAGCGCTATCCAGATCGGCTGCGTGATCATCTGTATCCGGCTTATCAGGGTCACACCATGCGTCACCAGCGGAATCACAATCAGCGCACTGACTAGGTAACCCAGGTATAGCGGCAAATGAAAATACAGTTCCAGCGCATAGCCCATGATCGCTGCTTCCAGCGAAAACAGGATAAAGGTGAACGAGGCGTAAATAAACGAAGAAATCGTCGACCCGATATAGCCAAACCCGGCACCACGGGTCAGCAGATCCATATCAAGGCCATACTTGGCGGCGTAATAGCTGATAGGTAAACCGGTCAGGAAGATGATCGCGCCGACAGCCAGGATGGCCCACAACGCATTAGGGAAACCATAGTTAATGGTGATTGTGCCGCCAATGGCTTCCAGCACCAGAAATGAAATGGCGCCCAGCGCGGTATTGGATACACGCAAAATGGACCACTTACGGAAGGCACGCGGCGTGTAGCGCAGCGCATAATCCTCAATCGTCTCGTTCGCCACCCAATTGTTATAGTCGCGGCGGATTTTGACGATACGTTGTATCGGTTCGGCAGTAATTTCGCTAGCTAATCCGGGAGACGGCGTAGACAATCAATAACCCTTTAATGATGACAGGCTCAAATACAAGCCTGCGGCAATATACCGCAGACCAAAACTTTCCCCACGCTATATTAAGGTCTGCAGGTAAATCAATCATTACGTTAATTGACGTAGCGATGAAAGGCAAGCAACATCACAGGCCTTTACATGAAAAAAGCGGATCGAAAAGATCCGCTTTCTGGTCATTCGGTTTTAATAAACAAGCTATCAGGCAAGCAACCAGTAAGCCCCCAGGCCCATCATCATGCCGCCCAGCAATTGTGTTGTGGCTTTCAGCCACGGCTGTTGCTGGCGACCCAATATCCAGCCAAGGCCATGTAGCATAGCCGTCGCCAGCACCATGCCTGTTAAAGAACTCCAGCTTTGTCCAAGTTCAACGCCATGTACATAACCATGCGCAGCGGCAACCAATCCTACCAAGCTAAACTGCGCCCATCTGGATAACTCCACTTTTGCGATCAGCAAACCACCCATCACCAGCACACTGGCAGCGACCATCACCTCAGCCAGTGACATCGGCAACCACACCATTGCCAGTGCCGCAAACAATGCCATCACACTGACAAACAACACCGGTAATTGCCAGCCCTGTTGCGCCTGCCGACGTGCAGCCCAGATACCAAGTGAAAACATCACTAGCAAATGATCCCAGCCTGTCAACGGATGCAAAAATCCGGTTGCAAAGCCAGCATGCAGGTCATGCCCCGGGTGCGCATATGCAACACCAGACACCGCACCTGCCGCGATACCTAAAAGAATACTTTTTTTCATAGAATCTCCCAACACATTGAATTACCAATAGATTATTAAACTTGCCACCGACCTCGACCCTCAAACAGGCTTATACCCGTTGATCAGAAAATGATGGCTGTGCGTTTGTGGCAAGACTTGTCGGCGCAGACAGTACAATTATTACGGCAAGCAGACACAACACCGCCACGGACGCACAGCCATCATTTTCAAAGCATAAGGCCTT
>DATHWT010000093.1:0-4157 GCA_035460345.1 Methylophilus sp.
CGCCTGATTCACAGTGATGGCATTCATGTCTTACTGGATTTATCCGGCCTGACCGGCGGCACACGCTTACCTATTTTTGCCTGGAAACCAGCGCCGGTACAAGCAGCCTGGCTAGGCTACTGGGGTACCACTGGCTTGCCAGTAATGGATTATGTGATTGCTGACCCTGTCAGTGTCAACGCGCAAGTGGCACAACGCTTTACAGAGCAAGTCGCCTATCTGCCACATACCCGGCTGTGCTTTACGGCACCGCCATTCGAAATTGCCGTGAATGCCTTGCCTGCTGAACAATCCGGGGTGGTCACTTTTGGTTGTTATCAAAACTACACCAAGGTGACCGATGCGGTATTAACACTTTGGGGTCGCATTTTTGCAGCGCAGCCTTTGGCCAGGTTACGCTGGCAGTGCAAGACCTTTAACGATGACGCCGCCAGGGCGGAAACCGTTGAAAGATTAGCGAAAGTGGGTATCAATGCCGAGCGATATGAGTTGCTGGGTATGGTCACGCGTGAGGTTTACCTGAAGAGCCATCATGAAGTGGATATGATCCTGGATACTTTCCCCTTCAGCGGCGGCACCACTACTTGCGAAGCCTTGTGGATGGGTGTGCCTACCCTGACATTATTGAGTGATACGCTGATCGGTCGGCAGGGCGCGAGCATGCTGACCTGCGCAGGCCTTAGTGACTGGGTAGCAGATACTGCTGACGAGTATGTAGCAAAAGCCGTCGCATTTGCCAATGATTTGCCGACCTTATCCGCCACGCGACTAGGTTTGCGGGCACAAGTATTGCAGTCACCACTGATGGATGCTGCATTGTTTGCGCAAGATTTTGAAACGCTGCTATTCAGCCTGTGGCAGCAGGCCAAATCCGGCCTGACTGAAAATCAGCTATTGGCTAAAGCGCCAGTTCAGGCCGTGTTTAGCGGTGAACAGCCGGTATGGGTAGTCAGTGCCACACGCATGACTGAAGAAGTCTTCTGGCGCGATGCGGCTCTGGGGAAATCTTTAAAACGTCATATGCGCCAGGATACGCGACTGGTTGCCAGGATCGCTTGTGAAAACACGCGTGGCCTGTCCGAGATCTTTAATGACGCCATTGCTGCTGCACCTGAGGATGCCTTGCTGGTATTTATCCATGACGATGTCTGGATTGATGAGAATACCTTTGTGCAAACCATCTCTGACGGGCTGCAGCAATACGACGTGATTGGCGTGGCCGGTAATGCACGTATTCAGCCCGGCCAAACCGGCTGGTGTTTTGTGGATACCCAATTTACCTGGGATGACACCGCTTATCTGCGTGGTGCAGTCAGTCATGGCCAGCACGCATTCGGTCCTGCATCCGCCTATGGCGAGCCTGCCGGTGCTACGCAATTAATGGATGGCGTATTCCTGGCCGCTTATAAAAAGCGACTGGTCGAATCACAGGTGAGTTTTGATACGCAGTTTGACTTTCACTTTTATGACCTGGATTTTTGCCGTACCGCTACCAGTGCCGGATTGCAACTGGGTGTGTGGCCTTTGCGCATGACCCATCAAAGTGGCGGTGCGTTTGGTACCCAGCGCTGGTGTGATAAATACCTGCAATACGCGCAAAAATGGGAATCAGCATTACAAACACCTTCCGCAGCGCTGGAAGCCTCCATTGCCGAAGTGTTTGACCAGGCAGCTGCGGAGCAGCAACAGGGGCAGTACGCTGCAGCCCGCGCGTTGTACCAGGAGATCTTGCAGATTCATCCTCGGCATGCCTTGTCATTACATAACCTGGGCCTGATCGCCTGGCACGAACAACAGGACGAGCAAGCGCTAGCTTTGTTCGAACAGGCGTATGCGCTGGCACCAGCGCAATGGCAATTGCTAAGTAACTACCTGAATGCTTTACACAGTTCAGATAACCCGCAATTCCAGCCAGTACTTGCGCAAGCATTGCAACGCGGCCACCATACGCAAGCCCTGAATGTTTTGTTAGCATCATGGGGGTTGGCAGAACAGGCGACCAGTGTTCAAAGCCTGGAAGCGGAAGAGGCCGATTTACTGGGTCTGTTTGAGCTAGCCAATTACACAGAGATGCAGCAGCGTTTGGACAGTCTGCTGCAACAGCACCCGCACTGGCTGAACGGCTGGAAAATGCTGAGTGACGTACGCATGTTGCTGAAGGAAGATGCACGCGAACCAGCCAAGCGTGCCCTGGCACTTAATGCCAATGACCCGGTAGAGCATTGCTATTACGGCCTGGTGCTGAAAGCACAGGGTGATTTGACCGCTGCCGCCCAGGCATTTGAACAAGCCATCGCACTGAAACCGGATTACGCAGCTGCCTACAATAACCTGGGTATTGTGCTGAAAGACCTGGGTGCCGTGGATAAAGCGATCGCCCATTTCAAACAGGCACTGACATTACAACCTGGCGATGCCGGTTGTTTCAGCAACCTGCTGTTCTGCATGAGCCATGCGCAAGGCATTCCCGCAGCAGAATTATTGCAGGCCCACCAGGCCTATGCAGAATTATATGAAGCACCGTTAAAAGCGCACTGGCAGCCACATCACAATCACAGAGACCCGGACAGGCCACTGAAGGTAGGCTTTGTGTCTGCGGATTTCAGGGCGCATTCCATTCCCCATTTCCTCAAGCCATTGTTGCTTGGATTGGCAAGCAACCAGCAACTGGAATTGCATGCCTATTACAACCATCCAATAAGCGATCAAGTCACCGCCAAAATGCGTGAGTATTTTGCCAGCTGGAAAGACGTCACTGAGCAGTCTGATGAGGCTCTGGCAAATATAATCCGCCAGGATGGGATTGATATCCTGATTGATTTATCCGGCCATACCTCTGGCAACCGCCTGCTGACATTCGCCAGAAAACCTGCGCCTATACAGCTCAGCTGGCTGGGATACATGAACACCACAGGTCTGACCGCGATGGACTATTACCTCGCGGATGAGGCATTGACGCCTGTTGGCGTATTTGATGCACAGTTCACTGAAAAACTGGTGCAGTTGCCGGTGAATGCGCCATTTATGCCAGATGCCAGCCTGTCTGAGGTTGAGCCATTGCCTGCATTGAACAATGGCTATATCACCTTTGGCTGCTTTAACCGTCCGAACAAAATCACGCAGGCCACCGTGCAGTTGTGGGCGAAACTGATGCAAGCCGTGCCAGATAGCCGCATGATCCTGGGTGGCGTGGCTGCTTCGGAGAATGGCAGTCATCTGCTTAGCTGGTTTGAACAGGCAGGCATTGCCAGCAACCGCCTGCAACTGGTGGCGCGCAGTGACATGGCTGACTATCTGCAGCAATACCACCGTGTAGATATTTGCCTGGATACCTTTCCATCGAACGGGCTAACCACGACCGCCCATGCCTTATGGATGGGTGTACCAACGCTTTGCCAGGTAGGTGACCGCCTGAACAGCCGCGGTGCAATGGCATTGATGCAGCATGCAGGCTTAAGCAACTGGGTTGCTGCAGATGCACAGGCCTGGATAGCTCAAGGGATCACTTTATGTGCTGATTTATCAGCGCTGGCAGAAGTACGTAACGGCATGCGTGACCGCCTGCAACAGTCATTGTTGTCACAGCCTGCCAAATTGTCAGCCACCCTGGCTGATGCATTACGCGTGACGTGGCAACGCTGGTGCCAACACCAGCCTGCACACTCTTTTAACATGCACTTGCTTGCAGAAGAGAGCGACGCCCTGGCGTCACCTGCAACCCAACTGACCGCAACCAAATATATGACCTTAAAAGGACCCACCATGGAAACTTTAGCGATGCAATCTGCCTCTGCGGAAACAGCTTTAGACTCACAAAACCCAAGCCAGCAAACACTGGAACAAACAGTTGAAGAAGTCTTGCAGCTGGCGATACAACACCAGGAAAACGGTGAGTTGACTGAGGCTGCTGCCCTGTACCAGGAGATTCTGAAGATTGCCCCGAAACATGATGTGGCTTATTACGGGCTGGGTCTGATTGCTTTGCAGGCGTCTGCCAAAGCAGCGCTGCCGTTGCTTGAGCAGGCTGTGATCCTGGCGCCGCAAACGCAGGATTACTGGACTGCTTATGTGCATGCCTTGATGCAAACCACAGACCAGAAAGAAGTGACTGAAGTCATCGCCTTCGCCAGACAGCATGGCTTGTCTGAAGCTGCCAT
>DATHWT010000094.1:0-8296 GCA_035460345.1 Methylophilus sp.
ATTCGAATGCGCCCAGTTCATTGGACGAGCCAATGAAAATCCCGTTAATCGCAGACACTCGCCCACGCATGCCATCAGGCGTCGCCAGTTGCAGAATGGTTTGCCGCAGAATCACTGATACCGCATCCATCATGCCGGAGATCGCCAGTATCACTGCGGCCAGCCAATAGGTAGTGGTCAGGCCAAAGGCAATCATGCACAGGCCGAATCCTGCGACTGCCAGTAACAGCCAGCGGCCACTATGTTGATGGATCGGGTTTTTCGCCAGCCACAAGCCAGTAATAATCGCCCCCACCGCAGGCGCAGCACGCAACACGCCCAACCCTTCAGGACCCATCTGGTAAATGTCATGCACAAACGCGGGCAACATCGCCACCGCGCCGCCAAACAGCACGGCAAACATATCCAGCAATTGTGCTGCCAGCACCACTTGTGTATGCCTGACAAAACGCAACCCTTCGGCAATACTGGCAAACACTTTCATCGGCGTATGGCTGCGATGCTCCTTAACATGCAATGTCACCGCTGAAATGGCAGCGCCTAATGCGAGCAATGCTGATATTTCATAAGCGACATATTTATTGGCAAAGCCGACTAAAAAACCACCGATCGCAGGGCCAACAATCAAACCAATCTGAAACATGGAACTGCCAATACCGGAAGCCTTAGCAATGGATGCGCGCGGAATAATCAGCGCGAACAGGGTGTTGTAACTAGGAGAAATCAACGCCCTAGCAAAACCGGTCAGCGCGACCGTACCATAAATCCACATCACCGTATGCGCTGGCTGGTGGAGTGTGATCAGCACCAGCATGACGGCGTTCACTGACAGAAACAGCGCGGCCACTGTCGCAAACCCTTTGCGTGAGAAATAATGATCCACTGCGTGGCCGAGAAACAGAGCGCTGCTCATGTAAGGAATCACCTCCGCCAACCCGATCAGGCCGAGTGACCAGGGGTCGTGCGTGAGTTCGTAAATATGCCAGCCGATGGCCACCATCATCATCTGGTAAGACAATACCATCTGGATACGAAAGGCGAGTAACTTGGGGAAAGCGTAACCCTGATGGGCTAGAATCTGGCGTACGGACAAGGACATACCGCCATTATACGCTATCAATATCTGCCCCAGCCGATAGCACCAGCACTTCAGAAGTAGCGTTGATTGCCCTACAATAGCGTCGCGGGTGCAGTGAATCAGGCAGTATGCGAAGTTTATTCGCTGATGAGCCGTCGTTGACTCCGTGCGACTCTGCCGATATAGATGGAGCGCACCCGCCCTTCTTGTAGACCGGATATTCATACGTTACAGACCTGGGTGTCCCCGATAATATAGCTGCAGCCTGTGGCACCGGTCGCCATCCTGATACGGCGGAGGGCTGCCAGGATAACTTGGAAGTTTGTATAGGCCTATTTCTGACGAAACACAATCACTCCGATAAGCCCCAATCCTAGCAACATCAAGCTCATGCTCTCAGGTTCTGGCACAGGTGAATTGGCAGGTGCTGCCGCGTTGGCCCCAATTGAAGCAATCAGGCCCGCGAGTAAAATCAATTTCTGCAACATATTATTAAATTCTCTTGTTGTTTTTGTTAGAGGTAACGCCAGGGATATTCTATGAGGAGCGCAAAACGACAACAATGACCCGCTTTGGCTAAGACTAAAGGACTAGACGTATTGTTATTATTGGTTAATTTATAGTAATATAATGTTAACACATTAGCTGGCAATTCTGGAGTGACTTATGGAAGAATCCATTTACTTTAGTTATCAAGGCATCAGCGTCAGTAACACTCGTTTTATTGTGAACGGCCAGCCTATTGCCATACAGAACGTAACGACAGTTGAGTCTAAAACACTCAAGCCGAAATTAACTTTTGCCCGGATGTGTCTTTTTGGTGGTCTGGCACTGCTATTTGGCAATGGCAATCTGCCTTATATCGGCTTTTTCTCGATGTCATACGGCGCCATGCTGTGGCTGCTGGCAATGCCAAGATATGCAGTGGTCATCCATACAGTCGCTGGAGATATTCAGGCCTTCATTGGTGAGAATACCTTAGACGTGGAGAGTGTGCTAACAGCTTTTAATGTCGCTATTGCCCTGAGGGGTGCACCGGCACAAAACTAAGGACTTCTTTAAAAAAGCTTCCTCCCTCCTCTTGCCTGGTCGAGAGGTTTTTTTTGCCTGCCTGTGAACAATACTACCGGCAAAGTCGCTTTAGAATTTGCACCATACTCATTAGCGTGAGGCTGGCTGTCGAACAGTAGAACTCGGGAATAAATCCTATTGGCACACCGGCAGATTCGCTGCATTCTGACTAAGGGCTTATTTGCCAACTAGGACAGATTAAGGCGAGGCAACTTGTTTTAATTTGGGCGAATCAGCCCCACCCCGATTCTTTAAATTGTATGGGTATCTCAAAATTAAAAAAGGCACACTTTAAAGTGGTGCCTTTTTCTTTATTAGCTTTTAGAACGGCTCTACCAACATACATGTGCCACAGTTGCCAGAACTATTGGCTATGCTTAAGCCATGATTATTCAGCAGGCACAAAAGGCATCGCTGACTTGTGAACGATGATTCTCAACTTGCCATCATCGCCTTTTTTAAATACCCAGGTTTTGTCTAACATCACTTCATTGCCGTCTTTGTCCGTCACCCACACATTACCCATGGTAATGGCGATTGAGCCATAAATCTGGATGCCCTCATTTTTCTCTCCTGCGTTATCGTACCTGGCCTTCACCCAAGGTTTAAGTGCAAACCCTTTGTCATTCGGCTAATCCGGGTCGCCAGCTACAAAGTAAGATAACGCACCCTTTTTATCGTTTCTGAAGGTTTGCTTGCCGTAAGCCAGAGTAGGCTTGAAGAACACTTTGCCATGATCGTAGTTATAAGCCTCAGACAGGACTTGCTCGGCGTACGCTTTATAATCCCCGCCACTTTCTTTTAGCTGGCCAATTTTGACTAATGCATCGCACCACGCTTGCTGTGCCGCGTTGACCTCGTCATAAGTGACAATCGCTTGCGCCCCTTTTTCAACATACTCGAGGCCCAGGTCTTTGGTGACTTGTTGAACCTTCTCGTTTGCCTGGATGGTATCGTTTGCAGTTTTTTGGTTTTGGTCACAAGACGCTAGTAAAATGCACGATACAAACACTGTTAAAAACATGAGTTTGGTTCTCATATTTTTCTCCTTTTGGGCAAATCACGCTTGAATTACAATGAATAAGAATACCTGATTTGAGTCTTGGCAATCACACCTGCGCCTTCCCTAAGCGTTTTATACGTAGGGCTAGCCAGCCGATTCCCTAAAAACACAAAACTATTTACACCAAAGTTTTAAGCCATGCACACACATTCATTTGTCATTTCATCAGTTCTATTTTTGCTCTCATCTTCAATCCATGCTGGCGACGCTATCAGGGCAAACCAGGCGATTGAGAACCCTGTGACTATCCCGGGTTCTGTGATTAATTATTTAACCAAGGAAATTGATACCGCTTATGCAGAGTGCGAAGAAGAAGGGTTAATTGTCAGCAAAGCTTTTGAAGCCAGGCCTGTGGAATTGAACTCATCGGTAAAAGCTTTAGTCGTAAAACCACGCTCAAGATGTTTTTGCAGCAATGATGAGTGCCCGATGTGGGTGTTTGACGCTACCCACCAAAAAGCGAAAGTCATTTTTGAATCATCTATGGCGGGCTTGTTAACGTTCACGGATAAGAAAACCAACGGATTCCCGGACATCAGGGTGTCTGGCGGGTTACCCAGCCAGGGTTATGAAGTGCGTTATGTCTGGGATGGCGCCGAGTACCAGGAGATTTACAACCAGGTCTGGATCTGGAATGCGGACAGGAAATGTAATGAGGCTGAAATCGAAGAACTGAAAAACGGCAAATGGGTTAAGACATCAAACGTTTGTCTTAAAGTTTAACTCTTAATTAATGTGCTCCCTGCGGTCATTAAGAACCGTATGCGAGATTCAAAAAGGCATCACAACTATGCTTGCAACCATAAAGTCTGTAACCCTGAAATCGCTCCCTTCAATCGCAGCGCTTTTTTTAGTTTTGGGTCTATCCAATCCTGCACAAGCAGACGACACGTTCAGCACCAAAGAACAGTTCAAGAATCCGGCTAAAATTCCTGCCTCTGTCATCTCTCACCTGACCAAAGAAGTCGGTAAAACTGCGTTAGCCAGTTGCTCGGAACACAAGCCTGCCGAGTTGTTTGAAGCCGAGCTATTGAGTCTAAATAAAACTGCAAAGGCTTATCTGGTGAAACCTGCACGCACCTGTTTGTGCAGCGAATCTACATGCCCGGTATGGCTGTACCAGATAAAAGGCAGCGCAGCAAAACTGATCTGGAATATGCCAGCCACCAGCAAGGTTGAACTGCTGGACAAGAAATTAAATGGATACAGGAAGATCAATGAAGCTTCAAGTGAAGCGACCCATGGCAGCGAATCTACATGGTCATGGGACAGGAACAGTTATACGGAAATCTATAAGAATGAATGGCATATGGATGCCGACAAGAAATGTCGTTTAGGGGAAGAAACCATACAACTCGTTGATGGCAAAATGGTCAATCACACGATAAAATGTACCCAGGATTAGCCTGCCAAGCTGAACTTCTTGGCGGCATGAGACCATGATGACGCTTTAGCGGATACCTGCCGCGGGATGGAAGGCAAGCATGTTGAGAGTGATTGCAGCATTTCTGATGGCACCTGTATTGGCAATCACTTTCATGTGTGTTTTATTTGGCGTGTCTGCGCCTGCCGACACGCTGGTGGTCAGCCTGATGATGGCTTATCTTGCCTATCCTTCTGTGCTGGTAATCGGCCTGCCTTTACTCTGGCTACTCTATACAAAACAATGGCTGGGCTTAAAAACCTGCATACTGACCGCACTGGTCTGTGCCGCCATCGCATTCGCATTTATGCTGACCCCGCTGGATAACCAGGAAAGACTGCAGCAGATATCCGCACAAGGCCTGTTTATCTTTGCTTCAGCGATGGTGGGCGGGTGTTTGTTCTGGCTGATCGGAGTGAGGAATAATCAAACGCTAAAAAGACCTGGGCAGAACGGATATGCTGCGCAACCTTAGTGGCATATGGCTGATTTCGCTGATATTGATACTGCCTTTGCCAGGCAAGGCGGCAGACAGCATGCAACTTTGGGTCACGGTAGACTGGGAAGGATTATCGCTGGAAGAAGATAATCTGCAGAGCATGCGTGCTTTCCGCGAAAAATTTCCACATATCCCGTTACTGCACCTGATCAATCCGGCTTATTTCATACAACCAGGCGTAAACCGCGCACAGGTAGGCAGCCACATCCGCAGTACTTTCTTAGCGCATGACACCGTGGGTTTACACGTGCATGCGATGCGCTCGCTGGTCGAACATTGCGGTATCGCGTTTCAGGCATCGCCATCGATTGCCGATGCGCAAGAGGATTGTGCGCACACCAGCTGCGGTTACTCGGTCAGCCTGGAATATGCCTACAGTCAGCAGGAACTGACAAAACTAGTGGCATGTAGCAGTGAGTTACTGATCAATAACGGCTTTCAGCGGCCACATCATTTTCGTGCTGGCGCCTGGCAATTTGGACCCAAGTTGCAGGCTGCTTTGGAGGCAAACCGTTTTATCTGGGATAGCTCAAGTATTGATGCAAACTTGCTCAGCACGCGCTGGCACCACGATAGCAGCATGATCCGCTTGCTGAAAAAACTGCACCCGCACGCCACCCCGCTCGCACAACCATTTGCGCTTAGTATGAATCTGGTGGAATACCCGGACAATGCTGCGTTGGCTGACTACACCAACACCAAGGAGCTGGTGCGGCTGTTCGAGCAGCTGATCAATGCCCATCAACCGGTGATGGTGCTTGGTTTTCATCAGGAAACGGCTGCGGATTATCTCGTTCGGCTTGAGCGTGCCATTCCACATATGGAAAAACTTGCACGGGAAAAAAATGTCCGTATTGAATGGATGCACTAACAAAGCCAGCCGATTAACAGGCTAGTGCCTGACCTCAATGAGATTTTTATGGATTTATTTTCAGAACAGCATCCCGATCTTGTATCGCTTGCCGAAGGTGCCTGCTGGTTACCCGGCTTTGCCTTGCCGGTCATGGCGTCACTATGGTCAGGCTTGCAGCAACATTTATCCTCGCACCCCCCGCAACAAATGATGACGCCTATGGGTTTGATGTCAGTGAAGACCAGCAGTATGGGCAATTGGGGCTGGGTCGGCAATGCACGCGGTTATGCGTATAGCGCAACACAGCCAGACACGCATTTACCCTGGCCAGCAATTCAGCAGGTGATATTAAAACTGGCGTCAGAGGCGGCGCGTAAGGCAGGTTACCCTGATTTTGTGCCGGATAGCTGCCTGATCAATGTGTATGAACCCGGCAGCAAAATGGGCCTGCATCAGGATAAAGAAGAAATGGATTTTGCGCAGCCGATTGTTTCGTTATCACTGGGTATCCCCGCCACCTTTTTATTTGGCGGAGCGAAGCGTACGGATAAGCCAGTCAAAATACCGCTACAACATGGCGATGTGGTGGTGTGGGGCGGCGCCAGCCGACGTTTCTACCATGGTGTATCACAGGTAAAAACCAATACACACCCTCTGGTTGGCGCGATGCGGATAAACCTGACTTTAAGAAAAGCGCGCTAGCTGGTTAACCTCGCAATACGGCTGCTGATTGTATCCAGACTATTTTTTTATTTAGCTAGTAGCCGACTGAAAATAACGAAAATTGCAGCATTTTCTAGCGTGGATTTATTGTTGGTTAGCAATATGATACAGCTGCTTAAGCCCCTGAATTTTAGGAGATAATCAAAAAGATGGTGCCCAGGCAGACGGATGCAAGCGATGTAAATCCTGTCTATCATAAGCTTTAATTCGCCAGCACAAGGCCTGATCAGCATCCATATTCCTACGCTTTTCCGGGTTGCATCTGTTGTTCAAAAGAGTAAACTAAAGTTGCCCTTTCCATCCAATTGATAAGGCGATTGGCTCTGGTAAGGCATTTTCAATAAAAGGAGTTTGTCATGAATTTACAACTTACTGGACATCATTTAGAAATCACTCCGGCATTGCGTGAATACGTACTATCCAAGTTTTCGCGCATCAGCAATCACTTCGACCATGTGATTGATGTCAAAGTCACCATGTCTGTTGAAAAAATCGCCCAAAAGGTTGAAGCTACGCTACATGTTCCTGGCAATGATTTGCACGCTGCCTGCACCGATGAAAACATGTATAGCGCCATCGACATGCTTACTGACAAACTTGACCGTCAGGTATTGAAACATAAGGAAAAACAGGGCGACCATCATAAATCCGGTGGTGCCGTGAAGCATCAGTTAGACGCTTAACCCTTGTTTCAATTTCTCTACCCGTCGGGGTAGAGAATTCAAACCTCCTTCCGGCTTCATTACTTTTACCTCTTTTCACTCCCCAGTCACCGTTTTCAGTTGTAAAATAAGGTTCGACTCTTTGTTGCAACTGGTTCAGGACCATTCATGGCACAAATTTCAGTGGCCGACTTGTACAAGCAAATTCGTGGAAAACTCAAATTGAAATGGGTGGCAGGCGAATCAGGCGGCAAAAAAATCCTCAACTCCGGCACCGTCACCAAACCTTCGCTGGCACTGGTTGGGCATTTAAACTTTGTCCACCCGAACCGGGTACAGGTGCTTGGCTGTGCAGAAATGGATTACCTCGGCGGGCTGAGTATCCTTGCCTTGCAACAGGCAGTGACCAACTTATTCTCTACCGACCTGGCGATGGTAGTCGTTGCCAATGGCGAACAGGTGCCGCCGACCATGCTGGAATCCGCGCAGCAAAACCAGGTACCCTTATTCACAACGCCTATGATCAGCCCGCAGTTGATGGAGCTGCTCAGCCATTACCTGGCCGTGGCTACTGCCGAAACCACCAGCCTGCATGGCGTATTTATGGAAGTACAAGGCTTTGGCGTGCTGATCACCGGCAGCGCAGCGATTGGTAAAAGCGAACTGGCGCTGGAACTGATTTCGCGCGGACATCGCCTGGTGGCTGACGATATTGTCGACTTTTACCGTATCTCCCCAGAACGCGTAGAGGGCCGTTGCCCTGAGCTATTGCAGGATTTCCTGGAAGTACGCGGTCTGGGCATTCTGAACATACGCGCACTCTATGGCGATAATGCGGTCAAACCAACCAAGCCGCTGGATATGATGATACAGCTGGAACTGGCAGACGAAATGAACCCGCTGGAGCTGGATCGCCTGAGCGCT
>DATHWT010000095.1:0-7370 GCA_035460345.1 Methylophilus sp.
TGTCGGTGGACGATGCCACACAAGTGATCAACGCACTCAAAACCCGCTTCCCAAGCATCAAAGCCCCTAAAAGCGACGACATTTGCTATGCCACCCAAAACCGCCAGGATGCGGTCAAAATCATGGCTAAAGACTGTGACCTGGTCATTATCGTCGGCTCGCCTAACAGCTCAAACTCCAACCGCTTGCGTGAAGTCGCTAAAAACCAGGGCGTGGAAGCCTATATGGTAGACAACGCCACCTTGCTGAATCCCGAGTGGTTAAAAGGCAAGAAAAAAGTGGGCATTTCGGCCGGCGCCTCTGCGCCTGAGGTACTGGTGCAGGAAGTGATCCAGGCCCTGCACTCCATGGGTGCGACACAGGTGGAAGAACTGCAAGGCGTGGTTGAAAATGTGGTATTCCAGTTACCTAAAAATCTGGTCAATGCTGAAAAACGGCCTCAACCACATTCCGCCTCCTGATCGTATTTGAAATCAGTTTGATTGCCTCCCAAAAGCGCTTTAGTCTTCAATACAAAAAATCCGCTTAGCAAACATCAGGTTTATTCTCTAAGCGTTACTGTCCGGCTGTCACCAGGTAAAAAAAACCCAAGCACTAGGCCTGGGCGCAAGCAATATCCTCGGGAAAGGACAATAGGGGAAAAATTGCTCATTGTTGTTATTTAACATGCGACAACATTACCACTTTGGAGATTTACAACAGCTATTTATGCCAGTACGCATTGAAATAGCACATGAGTAACAATGCATCAACTATGCCAATCTTCATAATTAATTAAGCTGTTGATTTTTATAGATAAATCATTCAACCAATTAGCTACTCGCGTGCAGCCTGGCTGCTTTAAACCACCAGTTTGGTTTTAAAAAGCCAAACCGGGATTTCATCGAGGACTAGCGCGACGCTCATCTGTAAACATCGGGAACAACAAGGGCAACAATAGCAGGGTGAAAAGTGTCGCGGTGATCAAACCGCCCACAATGACTACGGCGAATGGCCTTTGCGTTTCAGATCCTATGCCATGTGATAAGGCCGCAGGCATCAAGCCTATGCCCGCCATCAAGGCCGTCATCAGGATAGGTCTTAAACGGGCAACCGCTCCTTCAATCACTGCTTCGCTGGTACGTTTGCCTTCGCGCATTAAATGCTTCATTTGCTCTACCATAATCACCCCGTTTTGCACGGATATCCCGGCCAGCGCGATAAAGCCGACTGCGGCAGACACAGACAGGTGCAAGCCAGCAACAGCAAGCCCAGCCAGGCCGCCCACCAGCGCAAATGGAATCATGAGTAAAACCAGCAATGCGTTTTTAACCGATTTGAATGCCCAGAACAGCAGGATAAAAATCAGCAGCACCGATAACGGAACAATCACCATCAGCCGCTTCATGGCGCGTTGCTGGTTCTCAAACTGGCCGCCCCAAGTCATGCTATAGCCGGGTGGCAATTTGACCTGTTCCTTTACTGTTTGCATCGCTTCCTGGACAAAGCTGCCCTGGTCACGGTCGGTAATATTGGCCTTGATTGACACTATGCGTGACCCTGCTTCACGGCTGACACGTGACGCGCCTTGCTTGATGGTCACCTCAGCCACTTCACTGAGCGGAATACTGCCTGCGCCATTGGGCAAGGCAATCGGTAACTCATCAATATCATCCACCGAGTCACGGTAAGATCTTTCCAGCCGCAAAGTCACATCAAAATGCCGGTCACCATCATAAAAAGTATTCGCGGCATTGCCAGCCAAAGCTGTCTGCACAGTATTGTTCACATCATCAACCGCCAAACCATATCTGGCCAGTTGACTGCGATTCAAGGTGATATCCAGTTCCGAGTTACCGGAAATCCTTACTGCGGCAACATCCGTAGCGCCGCGTACGCTGTTTATGGCATCCACCACTTCAGATGCCTTTTGTTCGAGGATGGATAAATCACGACCAAAAATTTTCACCGCAATCTCACCTTTCACACCAGACAAGGCTTCTTCCACGCTGTCCTGAATCACCTGCGAGAAATTGGTAGGGATACCGGGAATTTCATGGATGCGGCGTGAAATATCCTTGATCAGGCTTTCTTTATTTGCAAAATGCCATTCACTATGCGGCTTGAGGTCAGCCAGGATCTCCATGTGATAAGGCCCTTTAGGGTCGGTGCCGTCATCGGGACGCCCGACATGCGCCACGACCAGCCTCACTTCCTGGTAGCTGTTCAGTATTTTCCTGATATGCCGTTCAACTTGCTTGGTTTTCTCCAGGCTGGCGGAAGGGGGCAAATCCACTGTGAGCCAGATATTACCTTCATCCAGCTTGGGTAAAAACTCGGAACCCAGCATAGGCGCGCACAGCATCGCCAGCACCAATACAGCGGCCGACAACACCACTACCAGTTTTCTGGCCTGGGCGCTCTTGAGCAATACTTTGCGATAGGCATCCTGGATATTTTGCATCCAGATGCTATGCTTTTCCGCCATATCCTCACGTTTCATGGTGTATGAAAGCAACGCTGGCACCAATGTCAGTGTGAGCAGAATCGCCCCCAACAGCGCAAAGCTCAGGGTAAATGCCATGGGTGAGAAAATCTTGCCCTCTACGCGCTGGAAAGTAAAGATAGGCAGGAAAGCCGTGATGATAATCGCTTTGGAAAACAGTATGGGGTGACCCATATCAATGGCGGTATTTTTCAGCGTTTGCATGCGCCAGGCCAGACCGGAATGTGCCGGATTGCTATCTGTTTGCGCCACTGCCAGCCGCACCATCAGCGCTTCTACCAGCACCACGGCGCTATCGATAATAATGCCGAAGTCGACCGCGCCCAGTGAGATCAGGTTGGCAGACACGCCGCGCAGATCCATCACAATAAACGCAAACAGCAGCGACAAAGGAATCACCGAAGCGACGATCAACGCCGCCCGCCAGTTGCGCAAGAAGATAATCAGGATAGCCACTACCAGCAGCGCGCCGACAATCAGGTTTTCCGAGACAGTATGTACGGTGTGGTCCACCAGGCCGGTACGGTCATAGAAAGGCACGACCTTCACACCAGGTGGCAGGGTCTGGTTGACCTGCACTACTTTCTCCCGTAACGCTTCAATCACTTTGGCGGCATTCTGGCCTTTGGTCATCAGGATGATGCCTTCAATGATGTCATCCTGCTGGTTGAATGACACGATGCCGGAACGGGGCCGGTCGCCGATCTTCACCTCGCCAAGGTCTCCGACCAGGATAGGTTTGCCATCGCGGGTATCGACCACGGATTGCGCAATATCATCCACATTGCGATACAAACCAATCCCGCGCACGACCAGGGATTCATCGCCCCTGTGCATCAAGCCGCCGCCGGCATTACTGCTGTTATGGCTGACCGCCTGGTTGACCTGGTCTATGCTGACAGCGAATTTTTTGAGCAGATGCGGATCCAGCTTGATCTGGTACTCTTTGACCGCGCCGCCAAAGCTGGTGATATCCGCCACACCTGGCACCATACGTAACTGGGGGATGATTTTCCAGTCCTGGATGGCTCGCACCTCGCGCTGCGGCATGTCTGCTGGCGCTTCCACCAGATAGCGGTATATCTCACCCACCGCTGTGGTTAACGGCGCCAGCGTCGGTTGCAAATCGTTGGGCAAACTCACGCCCTGCAAGCGCTCCAATACCTGTTGCCTGGCAAAGTAATCTGCCGTGTTCTCGGCAAAGGTCAGTGTCACCACCGACAAGCCGGTAATTGAAACGGAACGGATTTGCGTCAACCCCGGCACGCCACTCATGCCATGCTCGATAGGTAGCGAAACTACGCGCTCAACTTCTTCCGGCGCCATGCCGGGTGATTGCGTTACGATCACAACGTGTACATCTTCCACATCAGGGAAAGACTCAATCGGCAGGTTCTGTACGGCAAACCAGCCAAAGATCATTAGCACCACAGCGCCTATCAGCAGGAACACGCGCTGTTGCAGAGAAAAAGTGATTAACCCTTTTAACATGTTTGGCTTTCGATGCACCGGCGCATGGCAAACCGGCTAATGATTGACTGTGTGTTGACTGGCAACGCTATTTGTTGACCGACAAATCGGAATTCAGCAGAATCGCGCCGCCAGTGACGACACGCTCACCGGCCTTCAAGCCTTGTTTCACTGTCGCGTATTCCCTGCGTTGCACATCCAGCGTCACCACGCGTTTTCTAAAGTGCAGTGGCCGCTCCTCAACAAACACGTAGCTGTACAAGCCTTCCGTAATCAGGGCGCTGTTAGGCAAGCGAATGACTTTATGCTGGCTGCTATCCAGCGGCGTGATCCGTGCATACATCTCGGGCTTGAGCTTGCCTTTGCTCTCAATCGCACAACGTACCGGAATCCGCCTGGTGGTCGTATCCACCATCACGCCTATGGTTTTCACCTCGCCAGTAAATACTTCATCCGGATAGGCATCGACTTGTACACTGACTTTTTGCCCTTGCGAAATGCGGCTTAAATCGCGTTCCGGCAGATCAATGCTGGCCCACAAATTGGTTGGATCCGTGACAATAAACAAAGGGTCGGCAGCATCTGGCCTGATTTCACTGCCAGGGTTAATTTTGCGATCTACCACCGTGCCACTGATAGGCGAGCGCAAGGAGTAAGTATCGTTGGCCGAGGTCGTTACACCCAAATTCTTGAGGCGGGCTGAGGCGCGGGCCGTTTCAGCACGCGCCAGCGAAAAGTCAGCTTGTGAGGTCTCCACTTCTTTTTTGGCAAGTACGCCGCCTTCCATCAACATGCGGTTGCGTTCCAGCACCTGCTGCTTAAGTTGCAAATCGACCTGGGCTTTACGGGCATCCGCCACTGCACCGCCGACATCAGGTGAATCCATCACCAGGAGTGCCTGGCCCGCTTTCACCTGGTCACCCACCTGCGCCTTGATTGCCATCGCCCGGCCAGCCACTGGTGAGAAAATCCGTGCTGTGCGGTTTTCATCCAGCATGATTTTGCCATTGAGGGGTTCTGTCACCGGCACCGGGATTTCAGTCACAGCCTCTACTTTTAAACTGGCGACCTGTGGCGATCCGGCAGTCAGCACAATCTCGTTCGCCATACGTGGTGCAGCCGTACTTTTCTCTGCTGCATGTAGCGGATGCATAGAGCACCACAACCCGGCCAGTAAAATGAGCCAGCCTGATAATTTCAAGGCATGCGTATTGGGGATGCAGGATAAGCGCATTTGATCAATGGTCTTTTTCATGATTAAGGTGTATTAAAAACTTGATGGGTGGCCGCCCGCCAGGCAAAGAGGGACTTGGCGTAATCAGCTCTCACACTGGCGGACTCCAGTTGCAGCGCACGTAAAATCCGTCTGGCATCCAGCAGGTCCATCACGCTCATGGCACCATGCTTGTAGGCAAATTCGGCGGCATCAGATGCTTTTTGCGCCTCCGTTAGAATACTCATGTCAAAGCGACGGTTTTTATCGATGGCCGCCTCCAGATCAGCTTTGGCACTGCGCATTTCAGCCAGCGCAGCCGCTCTCACCTGCTCTTTGGCATCGGTGGCGGAGTTGTAGTCAACCTCAGCGCGGGCAGCTTCGCCTTCATAATTGTAATTAGTGAATAAAGGAATACTGACCGTTGCACCCACTGTATCAGGTCCGGAGCCTGGTTCCTGACCTGGAAAATGCTGGTAAGCCAGCGACCAGGTCAGATCCCTGGTTTTCAAAGATTCCGCCAGTTTTCGCGCATCTTGTGCCTGTTGCATACGCACCTCGGCCGCCCTGATATCTGAACGCTCCGTCAACCAGGTCTCGCCTTCGTGCACTGCGGACTCTTCACCTGGCAAAGGCCAAGGGTCTGCTACGTAGAGCGAAGCGGCATCCTGGTCTTTACCAATCAGATACGCCAGCTGCGCCTGCGCTTTTTGTACGGTGGCTTGCGCCTGTCGCAAATCATTTTTTGCGCGCAAGGCATCTACGCGGATACGCGCCACATCGGCTGAAGCGACATCGCCCGCTTTCAGGCGAAACTCGGCAGCCTCTAAGGTTTTGTCATATAAATCAACATTCACCTGCTGGATTTGCAAGGTTTCTTGTGCCAGCTTGAGATCATAGTAAGCAGTGACCATCGCCAAGCCCTGTCGGCGATAAGTCTCTTTTAAATCAAACTCAGAAGCTTTAACGGCACTTTCAGCAACGGAAGTCCGTAACTCGCGTTTATTGCCGCGCTCGTATAACTGGCTGACCTGAAGCGTGGAGTTGTAGGTTTTGTCCCATAAACCATTATTGCCATTCTGGTTCATGTTGCCCTGGCCACGGTTGAGGTTTAGGCTGGAAACGCCGACTGACAAGACCGGGTTAGGACGTTGCCCGGCGATCAGGGTATCTGCCTCTGCAGATTGCACCGAACGTTTGGCGACCAGCAGCTCGCGGCTGTACCCGGCGAACAACTGCTCAGCTTGCGGAAGTGTTAAATGATCAAGCGGGATATTTTGCAAATCCGGCAGTGCTGCATTCTCTGCATGCAGTGATGGCATCCAAACCGCTAACAGTACACAGCAAACAAACCCTGATTGACGCCACCACATTGAAGATTCCCTTTATGCCCGCCGTTATTTTGCAATCATAATACCGCGTATCACTTACGACAATCTTTCAAAAAAGTGGTGTTTGCCATGGCAAACGTGACGACAGCAACCGTAGACAATAGCGCTCTGTTTCAGGGACAATGCCCGGATGACCCAGCCTTACAAAACTCCGGTTTCCGCCCTGATTTTGATACACACCCCTGATCTGCAAGTATTACTACTGGAACGCGCGGACAAAGCCGGTTACTGGCAATCAGTCACCGGCAGTATTGAAGGCAATGAAACGCCAGTGGAAGCGGCTATCCGCGAAGTGAAAGAGGAAACCGGGCTGGATGCGCTGGCCTATGATTTCCAGGACTGGCAGGCCAGCAATGTGTACGAGATCTACCCGCACTGGCGCCATCGTTACGCGCCTGGCGTAATAGAAAATACCGAGCATTTATTTGGCTTATGTTTGCCTTCTGTATTGCCAGTAACACTGGCGCCGGATGAACATACGCGTTATGAATGGGTAGACTGGCGCGACGCTGCCAAAAAAGTATTTAGCTGGACCAATGTAGACGCCTTGAAAAAACTGGGTGAGCGCCACCATCTAGTGTTATGACCACCTTATATGATTGGGATTTATCTGATTCGGATTTATCCGATTGGGATAAATCATGATCGGCTGTAAAATACCATTTTTATGAAAGCCGGGCCGAGCCCGACATCTGGAAAAGCATGCAAACGGCCACCATCCAATTTGAGAGATTTCAAACCGCACAAGAAGACGACTGTCAGGCACGTATCCTGGCTGCACGGAAAAAACTGGGCAAGCGCCTGGTGATTC
>DATHWT010000096.1:0-18402 GCA_035460345.1 Methylophilus sp.
ACCCACTGTAATTTTTTTAATTTCATTTCTCAGACTCCGCAAGTTTTCGACTTGAATAAAAGCCTGATTAATTTAGCAATTTAGCGAGGGGAAATTATTAAGTTTGCTGCCACGAAACTAGGTAGGTCGGACTAGTGAATATGGATAAAAGCAGGTTTATTAATACATTTTTGGGTCAGTAACCAGGCTATGGAACTAGGCGTTAAGAGAGACAAGTGCTTTATGATTAATCTAAAAAAATAAACAAATACATCAGCGAGCAAAAAACTACCTGCCTGGAAAATGCCTGGAAAATGCCTGGAAAATGCCTGTAAAGTTTGTCCTACATGAAATTGGTGCGATGCCTGATAGGAACTGTTTATGTATCTGGCTAAGGTAAAGCTTTACTCATTCACCTTTGATAAAGCTTGGAAAGGAAAGTCATGACAACACCGAGAAACGACACTTTGCTCAATAAAGTTGCGGGGATCATTCCTGCGATTGAAGGCTCCGCTCCGGTAGAGGCGATTAAAAAAGCATTGGGTGGCGAACCGCCAAGTGCTGATCCTGACATGCAAGTCGTCATTGATACGCTTGTGTCGCTGGGTGGCAAACCAATCGAAACCTTGTCACCAGAAGAAGCACGCCAACAACCGACGCCGACAGATGCAGTGAAAAAAATACTTACCGATAACGGTCACCCGCCACGTGCTCAATTATTCACCTCTACCACCATCAGCATCCCTGGCGGACCACTAGGTAGTGTGCCCGCTCAGGTGTACACGCCACTAGTAGGAGATGGCCCATTCCCGGTCATTTTGTATTTCCATGGTGGTGGCTTTGTGATTGCGGATACCAAAACCTATGAAGGCTCTATCATTGCCCTGGCACAAGGCGCACAGGCAATTGTGGTGTCGCTGGATTACCACCAGGCACCGGAACACCAGTTTCCTACCCAGCCTAACGAAGCATTTGCAGCTTACCAATGGTTGTTGGCACATGCTGAAGAACTCAACGGTGACCGCAAACGGATTGCCGTCGCCGGTGAAAGTGCCGGTGGTAACCTGGCAGCCGTCGTGTCATTAATGGCACGTGATAAAGATGTGACATTGCCTGTACACCAGTTATTGATTTACCCTCTGGTGAATAACAATGTGTTTAATTCATCCTATATAGATAATGCCAATGCCAAACCGTTGAACGCTGCCATGATGAACTGGTTTTTCAAGCATTACAGCGAACCAATTGATGCTTACAGTTCGTATGCATTACCCGATAAAGCAAGTTCATTGAAAGACCTGCCGCCTGCGACAGTAATTACGGCAGAAATTGATCCGCTGTATGAAGAAGGCAAAGAGTTTGCCGAGCGCCTGGAAAGTGATGGCGTACCCGTGGCTTACCGCCATTACACCGGGGTGACCCATGAGTTCTTTGGGATGGCAGATGTAGTTGCCAAAGCGCGTGAGGCGCAAGTCTTTGCGATTGCCGAATTGCGCAAGGCGTTTGCTAATACGTAAGCATGACCTGTTTGACTTGTCTGTGAAAGTATCCTATGAATGAAAAGCCCGCTCATAGCGGGCATTTTCATTCATGTAAGATAATTGCTAATACTTAGCGCCCTATCCCTATCACATCCACCGAAATAATAGATGGAAGCACCGGTTTAGCGGCTAGACTGCTTGCCGCCGAATTTGCCGCACTTTGGGCAATTGCTTGTGAGGCTGAATTTACTGCATCGGGAGATACTGAGGTGTTCAGCCCGGAAACTGTCGTTGTGACGGGAGTCAACTGGACATTCGAGCTACCCGCTTGAATATTGCCTGGGTTGATAATGATACCGAAAACCTCCAGCTTCCCTGCTTCAATGCCCGCCTCGCCCGCATCAATACGTGGTGCTGTCAGGAATACGGATCCTTTTGGCGGTGCTTGTAATGGTCCATTCGGTCCATCCGGATCATAGGATTGTGCACGGATACCACTGCCTGCAGCCACGCCACGGACCTCTACCCGTGTGTTACCAAAGGCGTCAGTCTGTACGATACGCTCGGGAACCGAAGTCGCGGTTTTGGAACCGCGGCCCGCATCGATAGTCCCTTTAGTGGACCATACGGCAATGTCGCTACCAAACTGGGTAATCACTTTGGATTGGTTTACTGAGAAATCCCCATCGGCAATAGCGCGGATCTCGCCTCTTTTTTCGGTAATAATACCGATGTCATCACCACCCTGGCCAGGAACGCCGACGTTGATCAGGCCGCCGGGAGCAACCAGGTCTATGCTACCGCCACTGTTGGTGGATATTTTGGAGTTGAACAGCAAAATATCACCAGAATTTTTAGTCGGGTATAGCTCCGCCAATGCATCGTAGCCGCGCTGGTGGTTACCAGCCGTGGCAAAGCCCCGCGAGGAGTTGATCAGTTCGGTGGTCAGGTGGCGATTGACGAATACAGTTTTGATCGCGTCAGGCTGGGCAGCGAACTGCGTATACGCCTGGCCTGCGGTCAAACTATTATCGCCAGTGAGTTTCTTCATGAATGCGAGCAGGTAATTCGCGGTACTGGCTTTGTAGCCAACCAGGCCGCTGGCGTTGCCAGCTAGTACCTCAGGGCCAATACCGGCAGGATCAATATAGCGGTCTATGTACTCCTGCACTTTGCCACCGCTGCCTACCCCTGCCAGCAGGCTGATGGAAGCACCATCCGTTGGCAGTTCAGGGTTGGTCCTGAAAGCCGGTGTGTACTGAAAGGCCAGGTTACTGCTACCGGTACTGCCGGTGGCCTGTATGGTCGTGACATCAGTGTAGATCAGATCTACGTTCCTGCCCGCCTGCACCAGCAATTCGCCGGGGCCTGCAATACTGAGATTGCGCGTGTTCACGTCACGTCCGGCAGCCACCACGCTGATATCGCTGCTACGGTTGTTTTGCAACGCGATATCCAGGTTGCTCACATCCTGTCCAGCCACGATCTGCGTGGCTTTGGGTAAGTAGATCAGGCCGGGGACCTCGCTCTGGAAGCTGGTGACATCGCCCTTGCCGGATACTATCATGGCCGACTGCAGATCTGTGCCATGCAAGCGTCCTATGGCGTGGTTATTGAAATACGGCAGATCATCTGCCAGCAAAGTGGACTGTTCATCGCTCAACAACCCACTACGGAACGGGTTATTGACCCCGGGCAAGTCAGTGACATTGGCATCCGACATCAACAACTTGCCTATGGCCACCGACTGTTCGGCCAGCAATGTCAGGTTACCTTTGCTGGCTGGCACCAGGTAGGCCTGATTGAGGCTGATGCTGCCATTATGCGCCATCATGGAAACCGTGCCGGGGTTGAGGCTGAGGCCGCCAAGCACATTTGACCGCAGGCCGGCGGAGTTATCCAGCAAGCTGGTGATCTGTGTGGCATAACGTATATTGCCAGCCAGCGCGCTGAGGTTGACTGCGGCTGCCTCACTGTAGGTATTGAAATAGCTGTTATGCAGGGTGCTGTCGTTGTTAGGTGAGTTAGTGGTGGACTGCGCCAATAAGGTCGGATTGACCGTGCCTTCGATATTCACATCTCCCCCGGCACTGACATCGAAACTGCCATCCATCAGCGCCAGCACGGTGCCGTGCAGCTTATCCTGCTGGTTAGTGATGTTACCACCTACCTTGATACTGCCCTCGCCCTTGCCTACAAAGTAGACGCCGCTGTAAAGGTCACCGCCGGCGGTGATGCTGAGGTCGCCACCGCCATTGACCATACTGTTACCAGTCGCTCCTGCGCCAAAGTTGTCATAGCGCGCGTTGGTAGGTACCGAAGCAGAGAAGTTGGCGATATTGCCGCCGGCATTGATAGTGACATTACCGCCACCCAGTGCGGCCAGGCTTTGCTTGAACTGGTCGTTACGTATCCACCATGAGGTGTCTTTGAGCTGGTTGTTACCGGCCTGACGGAACAGCCACTGGTTGATCACCTGGCGGTTGTCATCCTCGGCACCATTGATATTGCCGCGTACATTCAGGCTGATATCGCCACCTTTATCCAGGTACAGAGGGCGTTGTGCGGTGATCGGCGAGGTGAAACCGGCCAATATCGGCGCTTCTGACCCTGCGGTGTAAATAACGGAACTGCTGTTGCCCATGCGCACATCACCCCCGGTAGCGATCGCTATATCGCCGGTGCCGGTGCGTATCAGCTTGTTGCTGGCTAGGCTGAGGTTACCGGATTCGCTGTTGCCATCGAGATCCAGGGTAGCAGGCAGGGTGTTCATTACATTGGCGGAATCCATATCCGCTCCGGCCACCAGGCGGTAGCTCCAGGATTCACCGATGCCTATGGCGGCTGTGGTGGCGGCTGTGGCAAACCCGTCACTGATGGAACCGTTGATATTGAGGCCATCGGCAGCACGCAAGGTGAGGATGCCTGGTTCGTTACCTGTACGCGGATCCGCATACAGGTTCCAGTCACTATTGACCGTCAGGTTGCCGTTGGAACGTATTTCCTGGCCGGCGCGCAAATGAAAACTGCTATCGCCGGTTTTACCCAGCGCAGCCAGGATGCTGGCCTGGTTGGCCATGAAACTGTTCACATCACTGGCCAGCGTGTTGTAACCCAGGGTGCTGCCCGCACCGTTACCAGTGGTCAGCGTATTCACATTATTGTAGACACGGAAAGCTTCCAGTACCACCGATTGCGCACCACTGATGCTGCTTGCCAGCGCGTTGACAGCCACGCCGTTGCCTGAACCGGCACCGATGCGCGGTGCACGCAGTTGCACGGTGCCGCCAATGCCATTGCTGCCACCTGCGACCGCTATGCTGGAACCCTGTTGCAGGCTAAGTGTACCGTTGCTGGTCGCCAGCAACACTTTGCCGCCTTCGGCACCGGCAGCGGAAGAATTCGCTGTCAGTTGCGCGGTACTTTCCAGGGTCAGGTCGTTATGTGCATACAGGCTGATACTGCCTTGCTTGCTGCTATTCGCATTAATAGTGCCGGACACGTTAATGGCACCCTGGTCTGCAGTCACCGAGACCTCGCGGGCAGTCAGCGCCTGGCTGCCTGTACCATCGATATTAACGTCACCGGTGCGCACACGGTAGTTGCGGCTCTGGCTGAAGCCTTGTGCCTGTTGGTCCAATGCAACGACAGAAGGCAAGATATTCACATCCACTTCTAATGCACCGCCCTTGCCGCTACCCTGCGCCCGGCCATCAAGCTGGCCTTGTAACTGGATATTTCCGGCAGCGGCAGACAAAATGACTTTGCCGGCATCGGCATTGCCCTGTGCACCCACATTGACCACAGCACCGGCATCAACGCTGATATTGCCACCACTACTGCCTAGTTGTACTTTACCGGCATCAATGTCTATGCTTTTACCAGCATAGGTCTTGCTGGTAGAAGCCGCAGAAACGACGGCCTGGCTGCCTAGGTGCAGCTGGCTGTTACCTTGCAGGCTGACCTGGCCGCCCAGTGTTTCTATGCGGCTGTTCACCTGCAGATTATCGGCTTGCAATGCCAGTGCGCCGCCGATATTGGTATTGGCTGCCAGCCCGCTGGTATTGCCCTGGGTGGTGCTCAGGGTACCACCAGAGGCCACGGTGTAATTGGCGCCGCTTTCCGCTGTGATCCTGCCTATATTGAGAGTGGTCTGGCTGACTTCGAGGTCGAGGCCGCCCCGTTCGGCCACTGTTAATGTCTTGGCATTGACCTGTACTGCGTCATAACCGCCTATGGTGTTTTTATCGGTACTGGCAATGACGTTGTTTTGTGGGACTGCAGCGCGATCCCCTTCAAGCCGCACGGCTTCGGCATTGATCTGCAGCGTCCTGCCTGAAGGGTCTGACGGGCTGATATAGCTGGCATCTACCGTATTTTTCAGGGTGAAAGTCTTGGCGGTGAAAGTCACACTCTGGTTGGCCGGGGCATTCACTTCGCCATCGGCCAGGTGACCGGCAATACCGCCCGCATTCACGGTCAGGTTCAACTTGTCATTACCGAAATCCACACTGCCATAAGTATCTACGGTGGTATAACTGTTCAAGGTCAGGTTGGACACATTATCCAGCTGCGCCAGGGTCCTGTCGCTGACGTGCAGGCCTGGAACGCTGCCGGGCGCATCACCGATCAATATACGGTTGGAACCCAGGGTGACGTTGGCACCATCTGCCAGCGAGATATCACCGGCGAAGCTGACATTCTGGCTGGCATCCATCACCAGCGACTTGCCTGCGCCAAGCTGGGCATTGCTGGCAATATCCAGCGTGCCACTGGCGGCATTGGGCGAAGCACCGGTACGGGTATATTGCAAGGCGCTACCTGAAGACAGGCCGAGGAAAGCACCATCACCGTTAGTATTGATATTCACGGTCTTGGCATTACTTTTGGCAGCACCAGTATCGATCTTTGCCCCGTCGGCCACGCTGATGGTGTCGGTGGCTGTCGCCAGGAATTCTACTGTGGTCAGGGCATGGCCGGCATCATTCTCGACGCTAACCGAATTGGCCACGGTGTTGATGTTGACACTGTTATTGCTCTGGGTACGCGTACCGCCTAGCAGGATGCTGTCAGCATTCAATGCGTTCAACTGGCTGGCCTGTAATTGCAGGCTGCTCTGGTCGCTGCTATCGGTCTGGTTGACCACGCGTATGTTGCTGGCGCTGATATCTACCATCAGGCCGTCAGCCCCGGTGATCTTGCGGGCAGCTACTACTCCATCCAGGGTCAGTTTCTGTGCCTCCAAAGTAAGCTTGCCGGCATCCTGCGTGGATTTCACATCCACACCATTGGTATGCAGCGGGTCGGCAAAATAATCGCTGGCATTGGTGATGATATATTGCGACGGTGCCTTGGAAACCGCACCCTCGGCAGGACGGAACACGTTGCCATTGATCACACGGAAGGTGGACCATTGTGCATCGCGTGAGCCGGTGTTGAGGTCTGCCATATAACCGGTAGTCAGCATACTGCCATCCTGCATGGCGGATGTCTGGCCGCGCGGCAGAGAGAGGTCACTACGTTGTACGACAAAAGCGCCAGGTACCAGCGCATAACGACCTGGCAACAAGGTGTAGGTGCCGCTCGGGATACCGGCGACACCGGTGATATAAATGGTCTGGCCTACGCCTACACCGGCAGAGGTGGAGTTATACACCCGGTCAGTAGGCGCATATTCACCTTTCATGGTCGGTATCAGTGCATAAGTGTCTGGTTGTGCCAGAATATCCCTGGTGCCGCCAACGCCACCACTGACCCACTCGTAGGCAAACAGCTCGCCGCCACCCGACAGATCCAGGGTGGCACCGTCATTTTGCTTGACGTCCGGCGCCTTGATCAAGATATCTTTCTCTACCAGGTTGCGGGTCTGACCCGCGTTCGGGTTGAACACTTCACCCGCCGAACTGGTCATGCCGAAAGGGACATTCAGGCCACTGCCGGAAACCGTAGTCAGGCTACCTTTGCCCAGCGTGACACTTTGATTGCCTAGCAGCTGGATCTGGCCAAATGGTGCCTTCAACACACCATCCTGCTGGATATGATCGGCCTGCAAAGTGAGGATACCGCCACCAGACAATACATTGGAAGCTGCCCGGCCACTGGAGCGCACATTGATACGGCTGTTGGCGCCCTCAGCCCTGAAGGCCAGCTTGGCACCAGAATCCGGATACACCTGACGGGCAACCAGATTGAGCTCGCCCTGGGTAGTTAATCCGGAATCGGAAGCAGGTGTAGCCGTTTCGACCGAAGAAGTTTCGCCCTGACCATGAATATCACGCGTGGCATTGAGGTTGGTACGATTGACGCCACTGGTGGCAACCAGTCCATCGATATAGATCTGGTTGGCTTTGAGGCTGAGTTCACCGCTACCCGTCAACACGGCCGGATCCACGGCACTTTTGCGGCTATACAATTCCAGATGGCCTGCTTTGATCTGCGCATGGCCATTATCCAGCACCTGTAATACCGGACTATCCAGGCGCAGGTTACCGGCGATAGAAAGATTGAGGTCACCCGCCAGTACCAGGCGGGTGTTGTCACTAGGGCGTCCGACGAAGTCGCTGCTTAAGTGCACGTTATCAAAGCCGCCGGATTCGATCTGTACCGCCGAGATCTGTGCGCGCTGCAACTGACCAGTGGTGGCAGTCACCGGAGCACTGGTATCCTTAAGCGCATCGCCGGCCCTGATATTCGTGGTCAGATCCTGCTGCGCATTGGTGACATGGAAACGGCCACTGTCATTGATGTAAGGGTTGACGGTATCATAAGCAACAGCTTCATAGAACATGGCCAGGCTGCCGCCACGACCGCTACCCCGGGCATGACCGGATAGTGTGCCATCCACCAGTAAACTGCCATAGCCATACAGGTTGATAAAGCCGGCATCGCCATACAGGGTTTCGGCAATATAGCTACGATTGATCAGGGTTGTGGTGTTTACCTGGCTCCCGGACACATCGAGTACAGCGCCCTTCTTGATCACCACAGCGCCTTTGGCACCGGTCTCGGCTGTATTGATATTGATAGTACCGGCATTGACGATGCGGTTCTGTAAAAAGCCGGCGCGGGAACCGGGCAATGCGAAACTAGTACCGGAAGCGTCCAGCCTGGCCTTGCTGCCTAGGAATACCATCTGGCTGGGATCTTCTGACAGGTCAGGGTCCACATCATTGACGCTGAGCGTGATAGTGCCACCTTTGGCAGTCACATCTCCCAGCACATTCACCTGTTTTTCCGCAGACAGGTTCACACTGCCACCGGCATCGGTTTTGATGTGGGTTTTCTCATATACGGTCAATACACCACGTGCGCTATTGGCAACAAAGGTGGCAAAATCAAACGAAACCGCTTGCCGCAGGTAATCCGGCTGCGTGGTCAGGCGCGTCAGCCCAAAGATATTGTCTGTGCTGGAGAGCATGTTATACCCTGATCTCATCTGCAGGGTTTGTGCTACACCATACACCAGGCTGCTGCTTGCATTGTTTGCACCAACATGGATATTGAAGGCTCCCAGATGGTATTCGGAAAAACCGCCCTGGCTAAAGAAACTGTTGGCCAGAGTGAAATTCTGGGCATCTGGTGTGATCCCGCTTGCGCCGATATAGAGGTTGGCCAGCATGCCATCACCGAACAGGATATTGAGTTCGCCACCTTTATCGAAGCCATAGGCACTCAGGCTGAGGCTACCGGGCAACTGGCGCTGGGAGGTAAAGCCAATATTTCCGGCCTGACCGGTATGCAAAACGCCACTACTATCTACAGTGGCTCCGGCAGAAGCATCCAGTTTTACATTGCGTCCAAATTCTACGATACCGGCGTGAATATTGCCGGCATTCTCCACAATCTGTTGCGACATGGCACCGGGAAGACCAGTGCGGTTATTGACGAATTTTCCGGCGGTGGAAATGCTCACATTATCTGCGATACGGGTCAGCCTGGCATTGAGGTCTATATCTGAACCGCGCGCAGTAATGTTCCGGTTGATATTGACTGTGCCCGCCTCGTGCCCCAGGGTCAGCGATCCATTCGCATCCAGGGTAAGCGCTGTATTCACATTCAGGGTTTCGACATTAGTAAAGTCGATATGGTTGAATCCCTGGCGCAGGAAACCGGTACTTATACGCGACAAGAAATTGCTGCCACCGGCCAATACATCATCAAAAGCAAAACCATCTTCCAGTTTCTGAATCGAACCTTCCAGATTGAGATTTACTGCACTCGCTTCCAGTGTCGCCCCCAGCGGAATCTGGCCAGCCAGCAATTGTTGCTGGCTGATGCGGGTATTGCCCAGCAAGGTGCCATCCAGCACCAGCTTCTCTGTAAAATTAGAGCCTGCAGTAGGCGCCAGACTCACGGTGCCGGCATTGGCGCCTTCGAAGAAACCTGGCACGTTATAGTTCAGGTTACCCAGGGCATAAGTGGTTGACGTGCCCCATTTCTTATCGATGATGGTAACCGTATCGCCGATCCCGTTATAAGCAACACCCACCTGTGCCTGGGAGATAGGCACCAGCCTGCCGTTATACAAAAGTTGTGACTCTTTGAGGGTACCGCCAGTATAGGTAGTGGTACCACCGGAAACATTCATCACCGAGCCTTTTTCCGCCAGGACCTCCCCGGCAGTGGAAAGGGTCACCTTACCCGCATTGGTCATCTTCTCTGCCACCGTCGCCATGCGGGTGGAATTGATATATGGCTGCAGGTCGAACAGGCGTGTGCCTTTGCGTGCGTCCACATAAACAATCTTGCCAAACAGGTTGGAGCCACGCAGGATAGGGTTGTCTTTAAGTGCATCCGAGTTCAGCTGAACCGCCAGCTGGTAACGTGACATGGGCGCTATGGCATTTACGCCGGATACATCTATCGTGGCATTCTCACCCAGGTGTATACGCTTTGCCACCGGGCTGTTAAGTTCGGAAGAGGCATTGAACACGCTGCTAACAGTGACATTACCGCCCTTGGCACTGACCAGGCCATCGATATTGACCAGGCTGCCCTCCATGCTGATGTCCGAAGTCTTGAACGCCAGAGAGGCCAATACCTCTTCCTGGTTATCCATTTCCGGTTTCACTTCAGTGACACTGCCGGTACTCAGGGTGATCTTGCCGTTGCGGGTGCCGGTGACGACGCCACTGCTCTCTGTGGCATTATCCTGTGCGATGAGTTTGATGGAACCATTGGCACGTACCGAAGTGGTGGCCGACAAGGTACCCATCTGATTGACCGCCAGCCCCATCATGGTGATGTTCCCGCGCTCGGCAATGATCTTGCCCAGGTTGGTGGCAGTACCGCCGGATGCAACCTCGACCAGCATGCCTGCCGGATCCTGGCTTCCCTTGAGAAAGATCTTCTTGCCTGCCGCCAGTATGGTCTGGCCATCCGGCGTCTTGATTACCGCATTTTTTTCCACTTTGACATTGGGCGCGAACAGCATGACTTTGCCGCCCTTGCTGGCATTGATCTGCGCACCTGATTCCACCCTGACTTCGGCATTATTGATTTTAGCCGCGTCAGCCGGGCTGAGGTTGATGGTATCCACCAGTTCGAACACACTGGTCCAGCCAGAATCATTGATAAAGCCGGACTGGAACAGTTCGTCGGTAACATTAAGCGTACCCGCAAACAGCGAACCGACATTGAATACGGCATCCTTACCTATGATGACGCCATTGGCATTGATGAAATAAATATTACCGGCAGCATTCACATTTCCGTTGAGGACACTCGGGTCCACACTGTGCACACGGTTCAACATCGACCAGCCGGCCTGCATATTGACGTTGAAGGACTGCCCGGCCTGCAGGTCTAGGCGGTTGTAATTGACGATGGCCTGCGGCCTCAGCTGCTGGAAAGTGATATGGTTAAGACTGGAGCTGACCACTTGTGTGGAGTTGTTCACGATATCGCGGATATTGATGCCGGCCGGCATATCCGCCCAGGCCGACATGACCATCCATGGCCCTGGCAGCATACTGACCGCCAGCCAGAGGCCTGCTGCGCGTCGTGCACGCCTGCGGCCATCGCCTGAGCGTGAAGAAACGATCTCGGACACCACCACCATGGCACGATGGATCTTGCTAAATACCAGTTTGTACAATCCTTGATTCATCTCTTTACTCCATACACTTGCGTTCTGTTAGCAATGACAGCGTTACCACTCATATCCCAACCGGAAATGCATCCGGAAATCACCCCGTTCCACCTCGGGCGCATCATTCATCGCCTGTGCATAATCCAGGTACGAGAACCAGCCGGTGGTCGTTTTCAATTTCATACCGACACCCGCCGAATACAGTTCGTGGTAGGCATCCAGTCTCAGTGCATTTTTGACGCGCACGTAACCGGCATCGGCAAATGTGTAAGCATAAAAATCTTTGATATAGTCTGCGAACCGGCTCTGCTTCAAGTATTGCGCCAGTGGCGGCGTGCGTAGTTCCAGCGAAGCGGAATAGCCCTGGTCACCCAGGCGACTGGACTCTGTGTAACCACGCACTGACTCCACACCACCGATGGCAAACTGCTCGGTCGAGATCAGCTTAATGCTGGCCACTTGCAAAGCCAGCTTACCCTGCAATGCCCAACCGGAATCCCAGGTATACAGGTGCTTGGCATCGGCACGCAAATAAGCGTAATTGGCCTGGGCATCATCGCCTTTCAGGTTAAATTCCTGATCGGTATTGCCCAGCAGGCGCGGCGCCAGATTCAGCACCACACTGGTTTGGGTCTGGCCAAGGCTGGACTGGATATTAGTGTCGTAACCCAGTGAAAATGCCCAGTATGAAATAGGCGTTTTGCTGGTAGTTGGCCGATCCTGATCAGTGGCCGGTAGTAGCAAAGTCTCGTTGAACACTTTGTAATCAACACCGAAAGTCAGGCTCTGGTAGAGGCCTTCTGTTCCCGGCAAAGGTTTGATGTAGCGCGCGCCTGCGATATAACCTTTACCAAGCACGTTGATATCACCTACCGCCGCGATATTACTGTCGGACACCACCGCATAGGCGGCAAAGTAATCCCCGTTCAACCGCGGGATGACATACGTGCCGGAAAACACTTTTACTTCGTTGGTATTTTCAGGTGAGACTTGTAGATTCAAGCCCAGGCTATGGTCTTTCTGGAACAGGTTTTCGTATTTGAGGCCGGCATTCACGCGCAACTCGCTGGTGTTGGGTGAGTAACGGTCATTGAGTTCCACATTGCCATGCAGCGGTAATTTATCCTTGACCTGCAAATCGACTTCCACAGTCCCTGGAGACTTACCAGGGCGCAATACAGGCGTGACTTGCCGGTTCTGGTTTCTATTCAGCGTACCCAGTTCTTTCTGTGCTGTGGGGAAATGGGGAACGGCACCCTCAGAAAATTGCGGCGTACGCGACTTGATCTCGCTGGGGGTGTGGTAGTGCGCATCCACAATCTGTAAGTGCTCGACTTTACCTTCGGTGACCTGCAAGCGCACCAGACCGGTATTCACTTCCTGTTGCGGAATGCTGACCGACACCGTCAGGTAACCGGCTTCCTGATAGGTTTTCTCCAGCGCGGCACGTGCCTGCTCTACATCGGCAATGGTCTTTTGCTCGCCCATGAACGCATAAACAGCCTTTTCAATATCGCTGTCAGGGAGCACGGAGTTGCCATCAACCTGATATTCAAAAACATCAAACTTTAATTCATCATTTGCTTCATTGGCTTGCACTGTCTGTTCCGCAACCTCAGCAACCGGCTCGTCGGCAAAGACTGCTTGTGGCATACAGCATGCCAGCAGAGATAACCAGGTAAATTGTGATTTCAAACTCAAAGCCCGCACCTTTAATATTCAACTATTTTGCCGATTACAACAGACCAGCATTTTCTTAAAGTTTTATGTCACAGGCATGAAACGGACTAGTCCGAAAATTCACTTCCAGGTAAAGAAAAACGCACTCCCTTTTGGGGAGTGCGTCTACAACTGCTTTACTCTGATTAAGAGTAAATGTTTAACTTTTTATTACTCGAACAATACTGCTGGTGCGCAGTTGTTACCGAAGTTTGTGAACTTGGCTTTCACTACGCCAGCTACACAAGAAGTGTTGCCACCATCCGGGTTCAGTGTCAAACCACGTGGCAATGTTGCACAAGCAGCAGACGTCGGGTTTTTCAGGGCGTTAACGATAGTCGTTACGATAGTTCTCTGGAAACCAGCTGGTGCTGATGTTGCTACAAAGGCTTTGGCTTCCATGTGGAATGGATACAAGCCTGAAGCTGCACCAAGACGAGCATTCACTACGTCACCAGTCTCTGGGTGTGCACCGTCGATCTTGATGTAGTGGTAGTCTCTGTTAGCTGTGTTTTCCAGAGTAGGATCGTTTTCCAGTGACAATACGCCGATTGCGTAACGTGAACCAGCGGCTGCGTTTGATGCTGTCGTGATATTGGTTTTCACGTTACCGGAACCGGAGTTCAACACCACTTGGTAGTTACCTGAAGTAGTCGTAGCTGGCAACAAAGCACTACCACCCAGGCATGGGTTACCCAGGAAAAACACGTTGGAAGAAGCTTGTGAACCTGAAGTATCTACACGGCGCTGGATGATGACTTTTTCACCATCATCTTCACCCAGGATAGGGAACCATGATTCAGCAGTCTGTACCGCACCGCCATCAGCCAGGATAGAAGCAATCTGGCTTCTTGTCAGTGAAGGAGCCAATGCAGGTGTGAAGCTGGTACCTGACTCTGACAAACCTTGTACTTGTTGCAATTTACGATACAGCGGATTGGAAACGACAACACCGAAAGCCTGACCCAGGAAAGCGTTGCTTACTGTACCAAAACTGGAAACGTTACCACCACCGATAGAGGCAGAGAACAATGCTGGTTCAACATCAGAGAAACCACCAACGATCTGTTGTGGGCCAAAGGTGTCAGCAGTCAAAGCATTTGCATTGTTGGTGCGGTTAGTAGAAGTCTGTACGCCGGATGCATCCAGAGCAACTGGCAAGCCTGATTGTGCACAACCCTTGTACAAGTCAGCATTGTTAGCAGTGTTAGACGCATCTACATAACCTGTTGTTTGTTTTGCACATGAAGTTGAAGTACCACCAAAGTAAGACACACGTGCCAGTTTTGTACCATTGGTGAATGGTGTGAATGCGTTCAATGAACCGCCATCTACTGTGTGATACAACACGGAAGTACGTGTACCACGTGTACATGCGTATGCAAAGAAGTTACCCAGGGAACCTGGAGCAGTAGAAGTGTTGCTGGCAGCTTGTGCCGTGAAGATAGAGCCTGTACCAGCCTGGCAACCTTTTACCCAGCCTTCATAAATAGAACGGGTAGGTGCAGAAGCACCTGCGATCCATGCCTGGTCTAAAGTACCTGCACCACGTGCAGACTCGATTTGAGCTGGCGTGACACCTGCTGCTGCCAATGAACTGACAGACAAAGCTGCCAGAGCAAATGCGATTTTCTTGATGTTCATCATATTTCCCTTAAATTTTCTGAATCAGAGATCTTGAAAGAGCAGAGGGGCTCTTAAAGAGCCCCTTTTTTATTATTTTACGGACTTGCGACGACGAGCTGCAGCAGCTACCACGCCCATGCCCAAAGCTAACATGGCAAAGCTTTCTGGCTCAGGTACCGGTGTTGTCACCTGTACTGAAGAGATGGTCAACAAACCGGCATTGCTGAAATTTACTTTGGTATTGTTGAAGAAGAAATTATCACCAGCACCGTTTGTTTGCTTTTGAACGGTTTGATACAGGCTCATTTCACCGCCCAGCAAGGCGATTGAAGTTGGGCCCTGATTGGCGTTGTTATCATTGGCAAAGTAAGTGAACGGGTCATTGTTTTGATAAACAAACTGGTTGTGAAGACCAACAGCAGTCACCAGTGGAGATTTGGAAATTGCTACTGATTCTTGTGCATTTGGATAGTTAACCAGATCGTAAGAAGAGATCATGCCACGTGCACCAGGAGCAGCGCCAGCACCCAGGCTGTCACCGGCGAATACGTTGTAGTAAGTAGTGCTCAGGTTAGCGCTGCCGATGAATGACTGGAAAGCAGCATTTGTGCTCAAGTCAAATGTCAGTGCGCTGTTTGAGCTGTCAAAGTTTGAATCAGCATTATCAGTACCGATCTCATTCAGGGTGCTGTAAAAGTAGCCTGTATCGATCACTAAAGAAGAACTGGTTGTACGATCAAAAACAGTCAGGAACAAAGAACCGTTACCTGTCACTGGGGCGTTAGTAGCGCTTGCAACGCCAGATGCTGTCAAAGCCAGGGCAGCGATCAGAGCTTTCACTTGGAATTTCATAAACTTCTCCTCAAATTTCAAACAAAAATAATAAAAAAGAACAAACTACTCAAAACTTGCTTTAAATAAAGCAGTGAATCTCGTCCTGAAAAATTATGGTTTGCCAACATGACGACCTGATTTGGAACTCTAGTCCGCCTGGACTAGACCGATCGGGCCAATTGAACCGATGCTTGGCATGCATAAGAATCCTGCTTATTGTAGAAAGCCAAGATGACAGTTTGGAATTTAAGACTAGTCCTAACGGACTAAAAGAAAGGCGTTGCAGAATAAGTTTTGGTGACAACGCCTGGGGAATACAGAACCTTATTGCTTGCGTGTAATCAGGCCCAGCTTGAGTGCTTTGCTGGCAGCCTGGCCGCGATTTTCGACATCCATTTTTCTCAAGATATTTTGCACATGGTTTTTGATCGTCAGCGGACTGATTTCCATGATGCTGCCGATCTCCCAATTGGTTTTCCCGGCCTGCAACCATTCCAGCACTTCCAGCTCGCGCTTGCTCAGGGGTTTGACCCGGCTATTGCGGGTGGTGGTGGAGAGCACCGAGGGACATTTGTTGGCAGTGACTTTTTCGATGGCACAGTGCAGGTGAGGCATCAGCAATTCCAGCAGATGCGCAGTTTGCGCATTGACCGGTGAGCTTAAGCGGCCAAACATCACCAGGGTGGCAATGCGGCTGTGCTCATTACCAAAGCCATGTACGACAAAGCGCTTGAGCTCGGATGCACTCATTCTGTCGGCCGCTATTTGCTCTATGGCAAAGTGGCTGTTTTGCTGGCTCGGTATGTCAGTATGGTAAAACACCGGCATGCTGAGCTTGCTCCACTGCTCGAACGCCTGGCTGACCAGGCCATCGGCTTCGTGCAACACCTGATCAAATTGTGTGTCGCCAAAATAACGGCTGGAGGTTAAATATTCGTAGTCATAAGTAGGCCGTTCTGTGCCACGTACACCGACGATCACCACTTCATGTGCCATCAAACATTGAAAGCCGCGCTGTAGCCAGTTAAAGAAGTGGGATCTATGCTGCAAACGCAATGACTCCTCAATCACCTCCATAAATAGCGAGCGCTGCTCCTCATTCAGCGCCAACCCCCACTGGTCATTGGCCTGATCCGTCCCTGTTATTGTGCTCATGTGTTATTCACATTGGTATAAATGCTGCATAGTTTGCGCAGGATTTGTGACAGAAAAATGATTGCGGCGTGTCAGTTGATTGATAGATTCATGACAGTGGATTACTGAAGGGGACTAGCCTTGCACATCATGGTTTTGACTATGACGGAAGGCCGGCATTCGCAGGCAGGAATAATGATGGAATGTTGCGCCTACGGCTGCTTGATTGTAATTAAGCGATACAGACTGTCTTTTGCATGTAATATGGAGATGGCATTATTTGCAACATCATGGCATTCATGCACTCAACGCATCTCGGAAACTTTACTGCACTTTTTATTGCGCTATCTATTGCATTCATACTGCTAGCCAGTGCGGGTGTGACCTTTGCTGAGCCTGCGCTGGAAGTACAGCATCTTGCGAACCAGATCTTGCTTGATGATTCCAGCGAGACCGAGCTGGTCATCAGCAATACTGACCAGGATGAAAGCCTGCCTGAACCAGGCACTAACGTTTCCCAGTTAAAAGCAAGGAGTTTACGCTGGCAAACCGGAAGCATTCCCTACCAGGCTGAAGTGCAGGCCGTCGCGCAGGCCACACAAGTTGACCCGGCACTTATACACGCGGTGATCGCGACTGAGTCTGGCTATAATCCGCAGGCGCAATCGAAAAAAGGGGCTTATGGCCTGATGCAGGTATTACCTGCGACGGCAAAATCCCTGTCTGCAATTCCAGTCAGGCAATGGTCTGTGAGCCAGCAGATTTTATGGGGCTCGCGCTATCTTAAAAGCATGCTGGAGTTGTTTGGGGGGGATGTGACACTGGCACTCGCAGCTTACAATGCCGGGCCGAATGCCGTCAAAATGCGGCAAAACACGCTGCCGCCATTTGCTGAAACGCGGCAGTATGTGCCTAAAGTATTAAGTTATTATCGTGCATTCAAAACCCGCTTGCCGTACGACATTGCTCCTTCAGAATAAAAGCTACCGATTCACCCAGGCCTGTTCCAGTTCTGCCAATGTATTGGGCTCATAGATAAACTGCCACTCACGGTAGTGCTTGGCACCATTAAACCCGGATTCAAACTCCTGGTAACCCGCACTACGGATAGGTTCCAGCAATGACTGGCTGTGCACACCCACAATGCGTCCGTTACGAAACACCAGCGTCATGCCTTGCCTGGCAAAAAACGGGTCCGGGTATAACTTGCGCAAATGTCTTTTAATGACCGGAAAACGTTTGTCTTCGACAAGTTCATTCAAAGTTATCGGATACTGCTTGACCGGTTGCGGCGTTAATTCGTAATAGCGGCCGATTGCCAGCCGGTAAGCTTCGCCAGTTTCCAGCAACAAAGCTTCATTGGCACGCTGCATTTGCTGTTGCCAGAGTACAGCCGCACCCTGCATGCCGATGGCAGCGATAACAAGCGTCACCATTACACCAATATAGGAGAAGCCGGCCAGGCGCCTAGATCTCACAGCTACCAGTCCGTGTAGAGGCTGCCATCTGTCGCCTGACCGGCAGCACTGCTGTGCAAGG